>JALWML010000551.1 GCA_027083915.1 Lysobacterales bacterium
TGATTAGTTTCAACTTCATTTATGTGGTTTATCATTTCAACAACGGAATCCAATGAAGTCACAATAGTATCAATTTCATCTTCACTGACATTTAATTTTGCCAGAACTGCAATTTGTTGAACTTCTTTACGATTTATTAACATGTGAACACTCTAAATAATATATAATTCACCGTTATAATTGATTACAAACGGCTCGGTGCTATTTTAGCTTCAAAGTAGCGCATTATGCCATTTTTCAAACACAAACCATACATTTAATACAACATGTTTAAAAAATTTAGATCTCTATTTTCAAACGATTTATCAATCGACTTAGGTACAGCAAACACTTTGATATACATGAAAGACCATGGAATCGTTCTGAACGAACCATCAGTTGTGGCTGTTCGTATGGATAGAGGTGTGGGCGGACCTAAAGATATTGCTTCTGTAGGAATGGATGCCAAAATGATGTTGGGAAGAACACCTGGGCACATTTCTACTATTCGTCCATTAAAAGATGGTGTAATAGCAGACTTTGAAATGACCTCTGCCATGTTACAACACTTTATTCGCAAGGTGCACTCAAACCGCTGGTTAAAACCTTCTTCACGTGTTCTGATTTGTGTGCCTTGTGGTTCAACGCAAGTCGAACGTAAAGCCATTCAAGAATCAGCGGATGAAGCAGGAGCATCTGATGTTTATTTGATTGAAGAACCAATGGCTGCAGCAATTGGTGCAGGTATTCCTATTCATGAAGCACGTGGTTCCATGGTGCTTGATATTGGTGGCGGCACATCAGAAGTTGCCGTTTTATCTTTAAACGGGATAGTTTATTCTGCATCAGTTAAAATTGGCGGTGATAAGTTTGATGATGCCATTATTTCATATGTTCGTCGAAGTTATGGTACTTTAATTGGTGAAACAACAGCGGAAAGAATTAAACACGAAATTGGTTGTGCTTACCCTTCTACTGAAGTTAAAACCATTGAAGTCACTGGTCGAAATTTAGCTGAAGGCGTGCCTCGTATGTTTTCAATTAACAATAATGAAATTCTCGAAGCTTTACATGAACCCTTAGCAGGAATCGTTTCCGCAGTTAAGACAGCTTTAGAGCAGACACCTCCAGAATTATGTGCCGATGTTGCGGAACAAGGCATTGTACTTACTGGCGGAGGTGCCTTATTAAAAGACTTAGACAAGTTACTGATGGAAGAAACAGGGTTACCCGTTCTTATTGCTGAAGACCCATTAACGTGCGTTGCTCGTGGCGGTGGAAAGGCTTTAGAAATAATGGATGAACAAGGTTCCGATTTTTTCACGTTTACTAGAAGATAAGTCAATTAAGAGCAAAAAAGAGAAAGGCCGTTTATGTGGACACCAAAGAACACAAACTCCCTATCTCAACATAATATCTTAACGTTTTTATTGCTCGAATTTATCTGCGTAGCTCTTATGATTGCTGACCACTCGGCACAAATTACTGCACCTGTACGTGCGAGCATTTCTGCCCTAACCTATCCCTTGGTTAAGATTGTGGAGTTGCCACAACAGGTCTATCAATTTATTAACACAACCATATCTGATCAAGCAGCCTTGCTAAATGAAAATATTGAATTAAAGCAAAAACTATCGCAAGCACAAATTGATTTACTGCAAATGGAAGTGGTTTCTCAACAAAACATCGAACTAAGAAAATTATTACATACTAAACAATTATTACCCTTAAAAACAACCGCTGCTTTTATTGTTAATGTCAATACAGGCATAGATAAGCACCATATCATTATTAATCAAGGTTTTAATCAAGGCATTACCGTCGGTCAAACGGTGTTGGATTTAAATGGAGTTGTTGGTCAAGTTGATAAAGTCGCATTAGAGAATGCCCATGTCATTCTAATTACCAATAAGAATCATGCTATTCCTGTAGAATTCTTGAGAACAGGAATACGCACATATATTTATGGCACAGGTGAAATGGATAAATTAAGCCTTCCCGAAATACCTCAAAGTGCAGATATTAGGGTTGGTGACGTTTTGATTACTTCTGGCTATGGTGGTGTTTTTCCACCGGGGTTAAAAGTAGCAACAATAACCAGCATACTGGATTCATCTGATAAATCTTTCCAAAGAGCTACAGCTGAGCCCAGTGCTAATCTTGAATTAATGAAACAACTGTTACTAGTTTGGTCTTCAAAAAATCAAATAAATGAAAAACACCCAATTAAGGACTTAAAACTACCATGAAACTTCGCTCCTTAAAACTCATTCATGGCAGTATAATTATCAGTTTGGTGTTAATGCTTATCCCATGGTCGGGTTGGTTAAAGGTAGCTCAGCCTTATTGGCTCGCTTTAGTAATTATTTATTGGAGCATCGAGGCACCAAAACAAATTGGAATGTTAACTGCATTCTTTTACAGCATTTTACTCGACGTTCTTTATGGCAGTATATTTGGCAAGCATGGATTCTCAATGGTTGCTATGG
>JALWML010000552.1 GCA_027083915.1 Lysobacterales bacterium
CTTCAGGTGCAGGATTGACTTTGACTTTAACTGCTTTAGAAATCTTACGGATGTCATCGACTTGGAAAGGAATATCTGTGACATTTTTACTGGCTACATTGATTTTATGCATTTTGCCTTTGGCATAAAAAACAATGTCTTTGCCTTTGTTTGCCCATGCAAAAGTAGGGTATACACCATGAATTGCCCATGTTTCTTGCATGTCACGCTCTAAATCATCATAAATTGGTGTGAGTTTGCCACTTTCTCTATCTTGTAAAAACAAGGTGGATTGGTTGCGAACACGACGTACAAAGGCCAGTGTTTTACCATCGGGAGAAGGAGTAGGGCGAACCGCACCACCTGCACCTGAAACCCAAACTTCAATCTCGCCTGTTTTTAAATCAATGGCTTCAATATCATAAATCATATTGTGTGAATCTTTAGAATACTCAAAATATTTTCCCGGTGTGGCATCACGTGAATACAAAACATATTTGCCATCAGGTGTAAATATTGGTTCGCCTAAATCTTTTTGTTCATTTGGACGTTTATTGAGTTGCACACCATCACCACCTGATTTGTGGTACATCCAAATTTCCCCAGCACCAATGGAACGCATACCAGTAAAATGTTTGCGCGCTATGATGTATTGCCCATCAGTTGACCAAGCAGGTTGGTTGAGCAACCTAAATTTTTCCTTGGTTACTTGTTTTTGATTTGTTCCATCAATGTTCATCGTCCAAATATTATCACCACCGCCTTGGTCTGATGTAAAAGCAATGGATTTTCCATCGGGTGAAAACCTCGGTTGCATGTCCCACGCCATAGAGTTGGTGATATTGGTGGCTTTACCGCCTGTTATTGGCATGGTGTAAATATCACCAAGTAAATCAAATGTGATGGTATCTCCTTGGGTATTAACATCCAGATTCATCCACGTGCCTGTTGTGGTGTTTATCGTTGCTGTGGTTGTTTCACCAGGAGGATTGTTGACATCCCATTTAGGTTTGTCATTTTCGGTTTTATCTTCACAAAAAGAAGAGGAGGAAACTAAAAGTGCTAACAAGAGAAAAAAATGTTTCATAGCTATGGTATCATTGAAATTTAATAGCCGATAATTCTATCACATGACTTGCCCCTTATGTTTGAATAAAACCATTGATTTTTATCATCAGGATAAGCTCCGTGATTATTGGCAATGCTCAATATGTCAATTAGTATTTGTCAAACCTGAGTATCATCTCGATGCAACCCAAGAAAAAAAGGTTTATGACTTGCATCAGAATAATCCCATGGATTCAGGCTATAGAAATTTTCTTAATAAACTTATCATCCCACTTACAAAGAAACTGACTCAACAAATGCATGGTTTAGATTTTGGTAGTGGTCCAGGACCAACAATATCGGTTATGTTAGCAGAACAGGGTATTAGGGTTGAAAATTACGATATATTTTACAATGATAAGCAAGAATTGTTAGAGCGAAATTATGACTTTATCACCTGTACGGAAGTTATAGAGCATTTATTCAATCCCAATGATGTGCTGACAAAGTTAACAACAATGCTAAAACCTAATGGTTTACTTGGTATAATGACCAAAAGAGTCATTGATAAAGAAAAGTTTAAAAACTGGCATTATAAAAATGACCCAACACATGTATGCTTTTATAGCGATGAAACTTTTGAGTTTATTGCAAAGAATTGGGGATACGATTTAGAGATTGTTGATAAGGATGCAGTTATTTTGACAAAACACTGTTAATCTAAAATGTAATTAGAGATATAATGTTTGTTTTAAATTGAGATTAACTTTATGGCTACTATAGAAAAGTTAAATTATGTCGAATTTCCAGCAAAATATTTAACCAAAACAAAAGATTTTTTTAGCAGGGCATTTGGTTGGAGCTTTATTGATTACGGTCCAAGTTATACCGCATTTGAAAATTGCGGTTTGGATGGTGGTTTTTTCCAATCCGATTTATCTTCGAGGGTTGTCAATGGATCGGCTTTATTGGTTATATTAACCGATGATCTAGAATCTGCTTATGCAAAAGTTATTAAATATGGTGGCATCATAACCCAAGAAATATTTGAATTTCCCGGTGGCAAACGTTTCCACTTTACCGAACCCAGCGGTAATGAATTAGCCGTGTGGACTAAACTATAAAAAATTAAGCCAAAAAAAAGAGCAACTTAGTTGCTCTTTTTTTTTGAATTATTGTGTAAATTTATTATTTATACAACAGTTACATTTGCAGCTTGAGGACCTTTTTGGCCATCTTCTACGTCAAACTCAACCGCTTGTCCGTCAGACAAAGTTTTGAATCCATCACTTGCAATAGCTTTGAAATGTACGAATACATCGCTGCCGCCTTCACGCTCGATAAAACCGAAACCTTTCTTCTCATCAAACCATTTTACTGTACCAGTAGTCTTACTCATTTGGAAATCTCCATTAAAAATTTTAAATCTATAGCCCAA
>JALWML010000553.1 GCA_027083915.1 Lysobacterales bacterium
CATTTAGACTACCTGTCGATACCATAGTAAATGTTGAACCAATTGCTGAAGGCAATCCAACAACAATACCTGCAAAGATAATTAAAGAAATACCATTTCCAATTCCACGCTCAGTAATCTGCTCACCTAACCACATTAAAAATAATGTACCACCGGTAAGTGATATAGTTGCAGGAAACAAAAATCCAAAGCCTGGATTAGGGACAACTTCTAAGCCATTGCTTCCACCCATTTGTTGTAATGAGTAGGAGATTCCATAAGCCTGAAATGCAGCCAATACGACTGTAAAATAACGTGTGTATTGATTGATTTTTTTACGCCCTGACTCACCTTCTTTCTTAAGCTCTTTAAGCTTAGGAATAGAGTGACCCAAAATCTGCGTAATAATCGATGCAGTAATATAAGGCATCACACCAAGGGCAAACAATGAAAAACGACCCAATGCTCCACCAGAAAACATATTAAACATGTCAAGAAGACCACCGCCTTGCGTTTCTAATAAGTCAGATAGAACCTTAGGGTTGACTCCAGGAACGGGAATATAAGAACCCAATCTAAATATAACTAAAGATATGACTACAAACCATATTCTTGATTTTAATTCAGAAAGGTTGTTCTTGTTACCTAACATTTTTTGTACTTGTGCTTGTGATGCTGACATATTGTTTATTACTCTACTGATCCACCGGCTTTTTCAATCGCTTCTTTAGCGCCCTTAGTCACTTTAAGACCAACCACTTTAACTGCTTTAGAAAGAGTTCCTGTGTTGATAACTTTAACTTTAGTGACAAAACGTCTAACCAAGCCTTTTTCAATCAACAAAGCTAAATCCACAGTATCTTGTTTCAAAGACTCTAAATGATACAAACAAATTTCATCACTGTATTTCGCCATTCTTGAAGCAAAACCAAATTTTGGCAAACGTTTTTGTAAAGGCATTTGACCGCCTTCAAAACCAACTTTATGCCAACCACCAGAACGAGATTTCTGACCTTTATGTCCACGACCACAGGTTTTACCGGAACCTGAACCAATTCCTCTTCCGACTCTTTTTGCTGCTTTTTTACTACCAACAGCGGGTTTAATTGTATTTAATTGCATTGTAATATCCGCCTTTATTTAGTTTCATCAACTGTTAATAAGTGACTTACTTTGTTTATCATACCTCTGTTTTGCGGAGTATCAATGACTTCAACAGTGTGATGCATTCTGCGAAGACCTAGACCTTTCACACAAGCTTTATGATTTTTCAAAGCGCCAATTGGGCTTTTTGTTAAGGTAACTTTAACTGTATTTATTTTAGCCATGATTTTTCATCACCTCTTCAATAGTTTTACCTCTTCTTGCTGCAACAGAATCTGGAGAAGTAATATTCTTCAAACCATTAATTGTTGCTCTTACAAGATTTTGCGGATTATTTGAACCCTGAGATTTTGCCAATACATTATGTACACCAACAACATCAAACACTGCACGCATCGCACCACCAGCAATCACGCCAGTACCATCTGATGCAGGTTGCATGTAAACTTTTGACCCTGAATGTTTTGCTTTTATTGGATGCCAAAGAGTTCCTTCTTTAAGATCAACACGTACAATATTATTACGTGCTTTATCCATTGCTTTTTGGATAGCTATTGGCACTTCTTTTGCTTTACCATAACCAAATCCAATTTTACCGTTACCGTCACCAACAACTGTTAATGCAGTGAAACTAAATACTCGACCACCTTTTACAACTTTTGATACACGGTTTACCGCTACCAAACGCTCTAAGAGACCATCGCCTTCATCTTTTCTTCTATCTACGCTCGCCATTATTTTATTACCTTAATCTTTAAATTTATTTACTGTTTTGACTCAAATCGCGCCAGACTAAATTTCTAGTCCTGCTTCTCGTGCTGCATCTGCTAAGGCCTTGACTTTACCATGGTAAAGAAAACCTGATCTATCGAATGCAACTTTATTAATTCCTGCTTTTATTGCACGTTTAGCAATTGCTTCACCAATTATTTTAGCTGCTTCAATATTTTTTCCTGAAGTACCCGCTTTAATTAGTTTCTTCTCTAAAGAAGAAGCACTTGCCAATGTCTGTGTTTTATCACCAGAAAGTATTTGAGCATAAAGATTTTTATCAGTTCTATGAATAGATAACGAAGGAACACCAAGTGTACGAATCTTTGCACGTGCTGTTTTTGCTCTTCTTAATCTTGCTTTATTTTTAACATTACTCATTATTTTTACTCAAATTTAATTGTTATTAAGCTTTCTTAGCTTCTTTTCTAAATACTCTTTCATCAGCATATTTAACGCCTTTACCTTTATAAGGCTCAGGTGGTCTATACGCTCTAATTTCTGCACAGACTTGACCAACTTGTTGTTTGTCAATACCTGAGACATCTATTTCTGTTTGATTTTTTGCTACTTCAAAAGTAATACCTTCAGGTGCTTTATATACAACAT
>JALWML010000554.1 GCA_027083915.1 Lysobacterales bacterium
GGCGATAATGTTAAGATGACAGTAACCTTGATCAATCCAATTGCGATGGAAGAAGGTTTGCGTTTTGCGATTCGTGAAGGCGGACGTACAGTTGGTGCGGGTGTTGTTGCTAAGATTATTAAGTAATACTGCATCAAAATTTAAAAAGAATTATTAATTAAAATAGTGTGCACAGCGAGAAGCTGTGCACAAAACTACAGAGGCGACGGTAATGGCCGAACAGAAAATTAGAATTAGATTAAAAGCGTTTGATCACAAATTAATTGATCAATCAGCAGGAAGAATCGTAGATACTGCAAAACGCACAGGTGCTCAGGTAAAAGGACCAATTCCTTTACCGACACGTATTGAGCGTTACACAGTATTAACATCTCCACATGTTAATAAAGATGCGCGTGATCAATATGAAATACGCACACATAAGCGTCTTGTTGATATCGTGGATCCAAATGACAAGACAGTAGATGCGCTAATGAAATTAGATTTAGCCGCTGGTGTCGACGTTCAAATCCAACTATCTTAAGGAGTATAGGAATGACTATCGGACTTATCGGACAAAAAGTAGGTATGACAAGAGTATTTTCTGATGAAGGAAATTCGACTCCAGTTACTGTAGTAAGTATTGCAGATAACATTGTATCACAAGTCAAGACATTAGAAATTGATGGCTATAGTGCTATTCAAGTTTCAACTGGTGCAGTAAAAGCATCAAAAGTA
The DNA here is from genome assembly GCA_027083915.1 of Lysobacterales bacterium. Taxonomy (GTDB): domain Bacteria; phylum Pseudomonadota; class Gammaproteobacteria; order Xanthomonadales; family Marinicellaceae; genus NORP309. Next base: position 718 of record JALWML010000554.1, read on the forward strand.
AACAAGCCGTTAGCTGGACACTTCGCGAAAGCAGGTGTTGAAGCAGGTAAAGACGTAATGGAGTTTAGAACAGACGAGACTCAAGAAGTAGGCACTAAATTAGATGTCAACATGTTTGAAGCTGGACAGAAAGTAGATGTTACTGGCCGTTCAAAAGGTAAAGGGTTTCAAGGTGTAATTAAGCGTTACAACTTCCAAATGCAAGATGCAACTCATGGTAACTCTGTTTCACATAGAGCGCCAGGTTCCATCGGCCAATGTCAAACTCCTGGACGAGTATTCAAAGGTAAAAAAATGGCAGGACACATGGGTGACAGAAATGTTACGACTCAAAATCTTGAAGTAGTAAGAGTAGATGCAGAGAAGGGTTTGCTTCTTATTAAAGGTGCTGTTCCGGGTGCTAAAAACTCAAGAGTAATCATTAAACCAGCTGTTAAAGCTTAAGGAGACGATGATGGAAATTAAAGTAGCAGGCAAAAAAGCCAATGTTGAAGTTTCTGATGAAGTTTTCAACAGAGATTATTCAGAAGCATTAGTTCACCAAGTGGTGACAGCATTCTTAGCAGGTGGGCGTGCTGGTACAAAAGCACAAAAGAACCGTTCTGCTGTTAGAGGCGGAGGCAAGAAACCTTTTAAGCAAAAAGGAACAGGTCGTGCTCGTGCTGGTACAATTAGAAGCCCAATTTGGGTTGGTGGTGGTAAGACATTTGCCGCAGCACCTAGAGATCATTCTCAGAAAGTAAATAAAAAAATGTATAGAGCTGGTATGAAATCTATAATTTCTGAACTCACTCGTTCAGAAAGAATGGTTTTTGTTAATAGCATCTCTATCAAACAAGGTAAAACAAAAGAAGCGGTTAAATTTTTGGCAAAACACAAAATGACTAAAGGAACTATTGTTGTTGATGAGATTACCTCTGAGTTAATCTTGGCAACTCGCAATATACCAAATATTTATGTGACTGATGTTAGGTCACTAGATCCTGTTTCATTAGTGTCTTCTGAAAAAGTTATTATGACAGCAGCGGCTGCAGAAAAAGTACAGGAGTGGTTATCATGAGTTTGAATAACTTATACACAACAGTATTGGCACCAATTGTTTCTGAAAAGAGTAATCGTGTTGGTGAACAATCAAATCAATATGTTTTTCAAGTAGCTGTTACTTCAAGTAAGCAGCAAGTGAAGGCTGCAATTGAGAAGCTTTTCTCAGTAAATGTTGAAAACGTACAAATTTTAAATGTAAAAGGTAAAACTAAATCATTTAAAGGTAAGCCAGGTAAACGTCCAGATTGGAAAAAAGCCTATGTTAAGGTTCAATCGGGTCAATTAATTGACTTTGGTACTGCGGAATAATTAGGAGATAATCATGGCACTAATCGTATTAAAACCAACTTCCCCAGGCCGAAGAGGCACGGTAAGAGTTAAGAGAGATGGCCTTTATAAAGGTGGTCCTCATGAGGCACTAGTAGAAAAAAAATCAAAAACTGGTGGTAGAAACAATAATGGTAGAATCACTACACGTCACATTGGTGGTGGTCATAAGCAACGTTATAGAATTATTGATTTTAAACGCAATAAAGATGGTATTGTAGCTAATGTTGAACGCATTGAGTATGATCCGAACCGTACAGCTTACATTGCATTAATTTGTTATGCAGATGGTGAGAGAAGCTATATTATTGCTCCAAAAGGATTGGAAGCAGGCATGTCAGTGCAATCAGGTAATAATGC
>JALWML010000555.1 GCA_027083915.1 Lysobacterales bacterium
GGTTATTTCAGTGGAATATCAATACCATAATTAATGGTCAATTACTAACACATGGCAATAACACACTCACATTCGAATTAGTTAATGACACTGGATTTGCTGCTGATTTGGTTTATTTTGACAAATTAAAACTCAGCTACACAAGAAACTTAGTTGCCATTAATGACTTGCTTGAGTTTAATAACAGCACTCAAAATACCCAATTTAACCTTTCTGGATTTTCTACCCAAGAGTTAGTCGCTTATGCAGAAAATTCAACTGGCGATTTGTACGCATTACAATTACCAAATAACACCGTCAATCCTGACGTATTATTTGAAAATAGTTTTGAAACTAGTTTTAAAAATACGGCTAATAATGGTTTCTTTATTGCTGGCATTAATTCCAATAATGAAAACCATTACTGGATTGCTACCGCTAACCAACTCCTCAGACCATCCTTAATTGAAGCAACATCACTGCCATCAATTAACACCGATAATGCAGACTATTTGATTATTGCACACCCAAATTTTATTAACCCTAGCTTACAAAATTTTAAAACAGCAAAACAACAGCAAGGCTATTCAACCACTATTATAAATTGGTACGACATAATTCAACAGTATGGTTATGGCTACGATACGCCACAAGCCTTACAAGCCTTCTTAGCCGATGCTTACCAGCAAAACAGCTTTGACTATGTGCTATTAGTTGGTGGGCAAACATATGATTACAATGACTACCTCAACAACAATGCGTTAAGTTTTATACCAACCAACTACCGCCAAACAAGTACGCAAATAAACTACGCACCAACGGATTTCCCCTATACGGATATAAACAATGATTTTCAAGCAGATTTCGCCTTGGGACGTTGGCCAGTGCGAACTCAGCAAGACTTATCCAATATTGTAAACAAAACAATACAGTGGCAACAATCACATCCAAAGAACAGTAATAAAACATTACTTATTGCCGAACAAATAGATAACAACACTATCAATTTTGCAAATCAAACTGATGAAATCGTCACTGAACTGGGTTTAGACCCTACTACTGTTTCACGCGTATATATTGATGATTATCTCGCAGCAAACAACCCAAACCCGGTTACCAGTGCCAGAAGTGATATCATAAACCTAGTAGATAATGGTATTGACAATATAATCTTTGATGGTCATGGTTCCCCAACGTCATGGGCCTACCAAGGCATTATTAAGGCACAACACGTAAGTGATTTTAACAATACAACTTATCCCACATTTTTATCACCTTTAAGCTGTTACACCACCTACTATCAGTCGCCAAGCATCAACACTTTAGCTCACCAATGGCTGTTTTCTGGTGAATACGGAGCCGTCGCCATACAAGGCGCGATGGTTTTGGGGTTTTATCAAAGTAATCAGACAATGAATGTTAATGTTTTAGAACAAATGTATAACCAAGGACAAACCATAGGAAACGCCATCCTAACCAGCAAACAACAACTGCAACCCAATGACGATTTGTTAATCAACTGGAATTTGTTAGGAGATCCGAGTTTGAGGTTTTGACAAAGTAGTTTGTTGGACAATAACTTATAGTGTTTATCTAACTCAATAGAAACTCATATGAGGATGGGACTTCATAGATAAACAATGTTAGAACTTAGATTTAGGCGTATTAATTCTTTTCCGCCATCATACAAGTGCGTAATTCAAAACGCAGGTAATAATCAAATTGGTTTAAGACATTCAACAAGGCAGAGTTGATATAAATTTGATTTACTCCTTTCTTACCCTGTAATTGAAAAATACTTGAATCCAATTTTTTATCCGTTTTTATTGGGGTTTTTATGATTATTTGTTTATAAGTTTCGTCGGAGTTTAGTTCTTTTTCACCAATCATTTTTTCATAATTTGATAATAATCCACATAGTTCATTGTAACTCTTGTGAGTCCAATCAATACACTTTTCGTGAAATTCCTTTAAAGGTTGAATATCACCCTCACGGTATTGTTTCATGCAGTTATGGTATTGTTTTTTATCGATGTTTTTTAGGTAAATTGCCAATAAAGAAGCAAAGACAAAGCCATACTTTTTTTGCACTGTATTTATTAACAACAATCGAGATAATCGTCCATTACCATCACGAAAGGGGTGAATAAAGATAAATTGCAATAAAGCAAATAACGCCTTATCAATTGTGTCGTTTTCTTGGTTGTAAAACCCTAGATAATCTTGCATATAATCCACAACCAACTCAGGTTGAATACAATAAAACGCATTGGGATTCATCTTTGGATTACCTGCCCGCATGCCGCTGATTCGTACACCATAATTTCGTTTTTTCGGTCGTAAGTTGGTATTGATTTGGGTTAAATTATCAAGAGTTAATTTTGAACTAGTACTTAAATCATCGAGTGCCTGAGTGTATCGAACAACAGCCGCACAGACATTTTTAACAAAACGATTAGAACCAATT
>JALWML010000556.1 GCA_027083915.1 Lysobacterales bacterium
TCCAAAACACGGTGATCGATAGTTAATGAAACATAACACATCGGCTTAATGCTCATCATGTCATGCCCATCAACTTCAGTTACAACAACTCGTTTTTCCATTTTACCAATTCCTAAAATAGCAGATTGTGGTTGATTAATTATTATTGGAGTAGCAATTAAAGAGCCACTTACTCCGTGGTTTGAAATGGTAAATGTTCCACCTTTGACATCTTTAGGTTGCAATGTTTTGCTGCGAGCTTTGTTAGTTAGGCGTGTGAGTTCTTGGGCAATGCTAAGTAAATCACGGTTTTCGCAATTTTTTAAAACAGGAACAATCAATCCTTCATCATTTAAGGAAGTGCCGATGCCGATATTTATTTCGTTAAAGAGTTCAATGCTATCTTCATGAAGTTGGGAATTAATCATTGGTACGGCTTGAATTGCGACTTTTGAGGCAGCTATAAAATAAGCAGTAAAGGTCAGGTTGGCTTTTTGTTCTAAAAAACTTTGTTTATGTGATTTTCTGTGGGCAATGATGTTAGATAAGTCTAGGTTAAAAACTGATGTGACATGTGGTGCCGTGTGTAATAAGCTTTGCACCATATGGTTGGCAATGCTTTTTCGCATTGAATTTAAGGGTATTAATTTATTCTGCCCCGCAACTTCTTGTTCATCCGGTGGATTTTTCAAATAGGCATGAATATCTCGTGAGGTGATTCGATGATCTTTACCAGTTCCCCTAAGCTGTGAAATATCAATATTGTGTTGTGAAAGGAGGCGTCGTACAGCTGGTGAAATTGAGTTATTCATAACTGATACATCGACATGGTTAGTAGGGTTATTTTTATTGGTTACAGGAATGGAGTGTTTTTCTTTAACTTTAGGCGAGTTTTCTTGTGCATTTTTATCGGCTGATGAGTCGATAATGCCCAAAATCATATTGCCCTGTATTTCAGTACCAGTGTTCAAGTTTATCTTCTTTAGGATACCTGATGCAGGAGCAATAATTTCCATCATCACTTTGTCGGTTTCTAATTCAACGATAGGTTCGTTTTGTTGAATAAAATCCCCCTCATTAATTAACCACTGAGCAACAGTTGCAGTAGTACCTTCACGTTGATCATCATCTAAAATAATATTAACTAAACTCATTAGGCTTTATCCAATTCGAGTAGGGTAAGAAGAATTTTTTCAGTTGTCGGTATCACTGCATTCATAAGATTGGGTTCGTGTGGATTGCCAATATCTGGCATTGCCAATCGTTCAATTGGTGCATCTAAATCGTAAAAGGCTTCTTTTGCAAGAGTCGCGGCAATTTCAGCACCGAAGCCAGCGGAAATATTGTCTTCATGTACGATAAGGCAACGATTAGTTTTCTTCACTGAGTCAAGCACCATGGTTTTGTCCCAAGGGCGTAATGTTCGTAAATCAATTAAATCGACAGCCAATGCAGACTGTTCAACGGCTTTGTGGCAACGATGAACCATGCCTCCCCAGGTGACAAGTGTGACTCTATCACCTTGGGTGATTTTATTGGCTTTTCCAAATGGAATGATGTATTGATCACCAGGGTATTCACGTCGAGCCCATACGTGGTCAAGCATTTTTCTGTGTTCAAAAAAGATGGTTGGGTTATTATCACGCAAAGCATAACGCAACAAACCAACAGCATCTTGAGCATTGGAGGGCATTGCCACTTGCCAACCAATGGCATGAATCCATTTGACTTCAGCAGTTTGGGAATGCCATGGATCGCCACAACCAAAATAACCACCTGCCATGCGCACCACCATAGGTGCGGCAAAACGGTTGTTGGTGCGCCAGCGCATAGAGCCTATATCGTTAAGTTGTTCTTCGGCAGGGTCCGCATATTTTCTAAATTGAATTTCTGGAATAGGTAATAAACCTGCCAGTGACATACCAAGAGAGCGTCCGATAATGCCTTCTTCGGATAAACTGGTATCAAACACACGTTCTTTCCCGTGCTTTTCTTGCAGGCCTAATGTTACTGCATGAACTCCACCCTTTGCGCCAACATCTTCTCCAAAGACAGTCATTTTTTTATTATGTAGCAATTCAAAATCTAGTGTCTTGCGTATAGCGGTCACCATATTGATTCGCCCTGGGTGGGAAATGATTTCCTCCGAAGATGGTGGAAAGGTTGGGTTTGTTAGGTGAATGCCACCTTGTTGTTGTAGATTCATCTCACCGTTTTCATCGTACTCACAAAAAGTGTTGCTGGTAATAGTTTGTGGGTTGCTAAAGGGTTTATTATCAGCTTTGATAAAGGCGCGATTAACCACTTTGGTTGCAGTATTTTCAAGTTCAACCCATTTATCTTGAGTCATTAGCTCGTGTGAGAGCAGGTATTTCTTTAGTTTTGGTAGTGGGTCATGGCGTTGTTCAAAAGCAATGCGTTCTTTACTTTTATAGGTTTGTGTATCTTGCGCAGAATGCCCATTTAAACGTGGTACTGTAAGCCTCAATAAAACGGGTTTTCTATCATAACGAACGACCTGATGTGCTTTGGCCACAAGTTCAGTAACCTGTTCAGGGTTTGTTCCGTCACCACTAAAAATTGTCAAGCCTTTAAAGCTGGCAAGATTTTTTGAAATATCGCCACCTGGGGTTTGAAAATCCGAAGGAACAGAAATGCCATAGCCATTGTCTTCGATATAGAATAGTTGAGGTAATTGTTGTGTGGTTGCAATAGTTAAAGCTGACCAAAATCCATTGGTAGCAACCGAACCATCGCCACCTAGAACCAGTCCGATAGCATCTTTCCACTTGTGATTGTTAAGAACGTTGTAATGATATTTAGCGGCTTGTGCCCAACCAGAAACGGGTGTGTACTGTGCACCAACACCACCGGACATTGGTAGTATACAGGCTCCCTCAAGTTTAGGATTATTAAACACCACGCCAATATCACGCCCATCAGAAAATCCACCTTGTTTCATCATGGAAGCCTCTAATGCCATCTCTGGAGGCAGGCCCATAGCAAGTAATAAAGGACGTGAACGGTAATAACCTGAGACTGCATCTTTTTGCCCAATCAAGCATTGTCCCAAAATAATTTGAGCCATATCATGACCACGAGCTGAAAATTGATAAAGAACTTTTTTATTCTTAACTAAAGTGAATTCTTCTAAGTCGTCTAATGCACGAGAAACAAGCAATTTCTGAGTGATTTCATTCCAGTCAAATATTAAATTTGAGTTTATTTGTTCAGCAGTGTTCATAGGTTTTATTATTATTCTAAGAGTTTTACTATTATGATCCTAAATAAGAGAAATGTGCTTGCTAAATATACTGAATAATCGTATTAATGGGCATACAAATTAAGTTATAATTGAAATTCTTAAAATAATATTGCTTTATATGGACAAATACGACATTAAAATACTTGAAGAGGTACAGCGCAATGGACGCATTAGTAATAAAGAATTGGCAGAAATTGTTAATCTTTCCTCTGCCCCTTGCTGGAGAAGAATGAATGCCTTAGAAGAACAAGGTTATATTAAAAGTTACACAGCTCTTTTGAACAAGGAAATGGTGGGGTTAACAATAACAGCATTTGCACATGTAAGTTTAAATGACCACCATGAAAAAACAGTGGCAGAATTTGATAATTCAATTGCAAAATGGCAAGAGGTACAAGAGTGCCACGCAACCTCAGGTAGCTATGATTATTTATTGAAAATAGTCACAGTAGACATGCAGGCTTATAATTCATTCATGTATGATCAATTACTTAAGCTTAAAGCGATTCGATCGGTTAACACCAGTTTTTCGATGGTACAAAAAAAAGTCTCAACTCAACTGCCTTTATCTCATTTAAGTGGGGGAAATTAAAAAGTATAGCCAAGATTCATAGAAAATAATGTATCCGTACTATTAAAATTATCAGGTACAGTGGAATTGTGTTTGGTTTGGTGAACAAGGTTTAAATCCAATTGGGCACTAACTTTTACTGATACGCCAATGTCATTTTGAATATAAGTATTGTCACTAGTTGATTCAAAAAACAAGACATCTACAAATTTGACTGTTTGTGTAATTTGACGCAAGTAGTCAAGTTTTCCTGTTAGCGCCATTCCTGCATTTTTTGTGCGATCAATATCAAAGGCTTCAGTTTTATAACCAATGCCAAGCTCAGTTTTTAATTTTTTCTTTTCAGTGTCGTAAAATTTATGCCCCCAGCCTATGTTTGATGTCATGGTATAGTCAAAGGCAGAAAATTTATCTTGTTCATAACGTGACCCATAAAAAAGATAATCGTTATCATCAAATTTATAGCCAGTAGTGCTAGAAAGAACATACCGTTCTGCTGTATCACTATTATCGGATGTAGCAAACAATATATCTAAATTCATGGTGCTGATCCATTTGTTGGATTCAACTTTTAACTTTAAACCAGCTGTAATATTATCGGTATCACTGTTACCTCGGGTTGATGAGTAGCCTAAGTAGCCTTTTGAGCCACTCCATTTATTTGTGGAAGTGTTGGTTTCCTGCGCTAAGAGTAAGAGCGTTTTTGATAGAAGCAATGCGAGTATTATTGTTTTATACATTAGCTATGTTTATAGATTAAATGCTTATGATAAAGGTATTAAAGAATAATTTCAATTATTGAAAAAAAAGACCACCAAATGGCGGTCTTTTTTATGATATTAACCCCGTGGCATTATGCTGTAGGGTTAATAAGTCTTAGGTTTAAATGAATGAATTAAAAATCATAAACTAAACTAGCAGCCACAAGTCTATCAGTGCTTTGAGATCCAACTGGAGCATCAGTATTATGTCTGAATTGATGAGACAATTTAACACCCATTTTGTCACTAACTTTAAAAGTAAAGCCAGCATCGTTTTGGATAAAATTGTTATCACTGGTAGATTCAATTCTTAAAACATCATCAAAACTAATGGTGTCAGAAATTTTACGCATGTAGTCCATCTTTGCTGTTACCACAACACCTGAGTCTTCATTTCTATCGATATCAAAAGCAGCGATTTTATGACCAACACCAAGTTCGGTGATAAGTCTTTTATCATCATTATCATAGAATTTATGCCCCCAACCCACAGCATTTGTCCATGTATAGTCAAATGCAGTAAAGCTATCACTTTCATAGCGGGTATTAAAGAATACATAATCTTTATCGGTAAATTTATAACCTGATTTACCTTCAAGGATATACCTGTCAGCAGTATCGATACCATTTGTATCGGCACGAAGAACATCTAAGCTAACTGTATGAATCCATTGATCAACTTCATATTTTCCTGCAAGTCCAGCAGTTAGTGTTGTAGTATCACTGTTGCCAGAAGTAGAGGTAAAGCCTAATTGACCTTTTCCAGACCAAGGGCTATCGCTAGCAACTGCAGTTCCCATTGCGCTTAAAATTAAGACTGTTACTAAAATCTTTTTCATTGTATTTCTCATTACGTTTGTTTGAACGCGCATAATAAGGGCAAGTTTATAAAAAAACAACCTCAGATAAGACTATTATCGTTAGGATTATGTTAAAAATTGTGAACTTAACGCTATTTTAAGGGAAGTATTAAGATTTTAACTAATATATAGATTTCTTACCATGTAGAGAGATTACAATTAGGTGTTATTCTTTATCTTTTTCTCGTTCCCACGCTCCCTGCGTGGTAGTGCATAGAGAAACCTAATTAAAAATAAATGTAGCAAGAGTTCCCAATTGGAGCATGGGAACTAGTTAAAAAGTTGTAAGTCATTGCGAGGAGGAACGACGCGGCAATCTGTTGAATTTATCGTAATCTAAAAAAGATTGCCGCGTCGCAAGCTCCTCGCAATGACAAAGTAATCTTAAAAACTCAGCAACCTTTGTGACACTTAAACAGCGAAGCTGGTGGCGCAAGCCAAATTAAGTGAAATCTACATATTCTCCAGTTTAACTAATTGCCCTTTTAGTTCTTCTAACTTATGCTCATTAGCTGCCAAATTGTCTTTTTCTTTGTTGACCACAGCCTCAGGTGCAGAGCTAACAAAGCGTTCGTTTTTGAGTTTTCCGGTACTTCTGGCTATTTCTTTATTGGCTGTTTCAATGAGTTTGTTGATACGTGCAATTTCGGCATCGACATCAATGAGTCCAGCTAATGGGATATTCACTTTCATTTCGCCAATAAGCGCTACAGCAGATTCTGGTGCTTGTTCACCATCTTGCAAAACGCTGATGTCTTCCAATTGAGCCATTGTTTTGAGCAATTGTTTATTACTTTTTAATACGCTCAAATCATTTTCAGAAGTGTTTTCTAAAATAATGGATAAAGGTTTACGCGGTGAGATGTTCATTTCGCCACGAATTTGACGAACACCTAGAACTGCAGCTTGCAGCCATTGCATGTCCCTGAATGATTTTTCATCGACCAATTCGGCATTATATTCAGGGAATTGGGCAATCATGATACTTTCACTTGGTAACTCTAATTTTGTTTTGAGTTCTTGCCAAATTTCTTCGGTGATAAATGGCATGATTGGGTGCAATAAACGCAAGGCTTCATCTAACACATATAATAAGGTGTGTTGTACATTGTATTTGGTGTCTTCATCTTGCTTGAGCAAAGGTTTGGCAAGTTCTACAAACCAGTCGCAATAATTGTTCCAAATAAAGTCGTAAATACATTGTGAGGCTAAATCTAGGCGGAAGTTATCCAAGTGTTTACGGTAATCGGCTATGCTGTTTTGCAATTGCGATAAAATCCATAATTCGGCGGTTGAATTAGGCTTCCACTTTTGTGCATCGACTTTAAAGTCTTCGGTGTTCATAAACACGAAACGTGAAGCATTGAAGATTTTATTGCAGAAATTGCGGTAACTTTCTAAGCGTTTCATATCAAAACGCAGGTGCCTGCCATTGGTAGCAAGAGCTGCAAAGGTAAATCTAAGCGCGTCACAACCATTGGGGTTGATGCCGTCAGGAAATTCCTTGCGTGTTGCTTTTTCGATTTTGGCAGCCATCTTGGGTTGCATTAATCCACTGGTGCGTTTACTGACCAAATCTTCGAGTTCAATGCCATCAATAATATCAATAGGATCTAAAACATTACCTTTTGACTTGGACATTTTTTGTCCTTGTGAATCATTGATTAGTCCGTGAATGTAAACCGTTTCAAATGGAATTTGCTCCATAAATTTACAGCCAGCCATAATCATGCGTGCTACCCAGAAGAAAATAATATCAAAACCCGTGACTAAAACTTGAGTTGGATAAAATTCTTTTAAACGGTCAGTCTCTTCAGGCCAACCTAAAGTGGAAAAAGGCCAGAGATTGGATGAAAACCACGTATCAAAAACATCTTCGTCTTGGGTAAGTTGGTAATCAGCCGCTAAATTGTATTTTTCACGAACCTTTTGCTCGGTTTCGGCAACATAAATCTTACCATCTTCATCATACCAAGCCGGTACGCGGTGTCCCCACCACAATTGGCGTGAGATACACCAATCTTCGATATTTTCCATCCACTGGTAATACGTTTTATCCCAGTTTTCGGGTACAAATTTTATTTCGCCCTCTTTAACAACATCCAGTGCTTTTTTTGCCATGGTGTCGACTTTGACATACCATTGGTCGGTGCGGTAAGGCTCGACAATAGTGTGCGAACGATCACCACGTGGCACCATGACTTTATGGGGTTCAATTTTTTCTAGTAAACCTAGTGCTTCAAAATCGGCAACAATTTGTTTGCGTGCATCAAACCTGTCCATGCCACGGTATGCCTTGGGCATGTCTTCATTAATCTTGGCATCATCGGTTAGTATATTAATAATATCTAAATCGTGGCGTTTGCCCATTTCTGCATCATTAAAGTCATGAGCTGGAGTGATTTTCACACAACCTGTTCCAAATTCTAAATCAACATAATCATCAGCAATGACTTTAATTTTACGACCCGTTAAGGGTAACTCTACGGTCTTGCCGACTAAATCGGTATAGCGTTCGTCATTTGGGTTTACTGCAATAGCTGAGTCACCTAACATTGTTTCAGGGCGAGTCGTGGCAACAACCACATAACCTTTGCCATCGGTGCGAGGGTATTTCAGGTGCCACAAGAATCCATCTTCTTCAGCCGATTCAACTTCTAAATTTGATAAAGCCGTTTGTAATACAGGATCCCAATTGACCAATCTTTTGCCGCGATAAATTAATCCTTCATCGTACAAATCGATAAACTGTTTTTGTACGGCCTTGGACAAGCCTTCGTCCATGGTAAATCGTTCGGTTTTCCAATCAACCGATGCACCCAATCGACGAATTTGTGATTGAATATGCCCCGCGGATTTTTCCTTCCATTCCCAAACCTTATCCAAAAACTTTTCACGACCCAAATCGGTACGTTTAATGCCATCTGCCAACAATTGACGCTCAACCACCATTTGTGTGGCAATACCTGCGTGGTCAGTACCACATTGCCATAAGGTTTTTTTACCTTGCATGCGGTTATAACGGATAAGCACATCCATAATAGTATCTTGGAAGGCATGTCCCATGTGTAAAGAACCAGTCACATTTGGAGGTGGCAACATAATGCAAAAAGTTTCATCACTTTTAGCACCTTCATCACTAGGCGAGAAATATCCCGCATCTTCCCATTGTTTGTACCAACGGCTTTCTATGTCTTTTGGATTGTATTTTTCTATCATTTTTTATTTTGGTAACGCAAAGAGCGCAAATAAGGCGCAAAGTTCGCTAAGTTTTTATAAATTATTGACTATTCTTTTGATTCCATTTTTTAAAATGGATTCATTAAAGTTTATCAATAAACCTAATTTGTATTTTCCTAGTTTTAAATAAGTTAATAATTGAGCTTTGTGATTTGAATTTAGCTTTTCAACGGCTTTTAATTCAATGACAACTAAATTCTCTACCAATAAGTCAATTCTATAACCGTATTCTAGTTTTATTTCTTTATAAACGACAGGACATGAAAGTTCTTTTTTTACTTTTAGTCCTGCTCTTGTTAATTCGAAAAATAAACATTCTTGATAGGCTGATTCTAGCAATCCGGCTCCAAGGTTTTTATGAACCTTAATTGCACAACCTATAATTATATTTGATAGTTCGTTTTCTTTCATCTCATACTCCTTAGCGTTCTTTGCGCATCCTTCGCGCCCTTTGCGTTACGCTTTTTAAATCATTAAACACATTCATCAAAGCCATCTCTAGTAATAGTGTGACTTTCAAAAAAGCATTATCTAATATTTAATAATGCTTTAATACTGTTTTTTTGTGATTGAGAGAAAATAGTAGAAATATTAATTAATCAAAGCTTCCTTAGTCCACTAATTTTGCAGCAGCAAGTGAGGTGAATAAACTGATTAACAAGACAATGGAGGCAATGATAATGACTAAGGAATAATTATCATTGGCAAGCATTAATCCAACCACGGCAGGTCCTGTGGCTAAACCCAGTTTTGAGGCAACGCTACCCATAGCGGCGACTTGTCCGTTATCATCGAGTCGTGCACAGATAGAAAATAAATAGGGATTGACAAATGCCCAAGTGATGCCAACGCCTATGTTGGCTATTATCCAAATGAGTTTAACATCGCTGTAGAGTAAAATAATGGTGCCAATAATGGTAAAGAAAATTCCGATGGCAAGCGGCTTGAATAAGCCAAAACGGGTTGACAACCAAATGACCAAAACCGGTCCAAGTATTGCAATCCATGCTGCCCATGCCAAAGAAACGCTTAAAAATTCTACCGATAAACCGTAATGTTTTCCTAGCCCAAAAATAAAAGCATATAAACCCATATTGGCGGCTTGAAACAAAAAGATAGAAGACAATGTGAATTGTAAGGGTCTTTGTGAGAGCAATTTCCAGCTCGAAGGTGTGAGTTTTTTAACATCTTTGCCCAATTTATAATCAGATATGAAGGGCAACATTAATAAGGTAACAGAACTAAAGGCGACCAAGGAAAGGTACAAAACCTTAATACCAAAATCTGGCACTAGCTGTGGAATATACATCATTCCTAATCCGCCCAATCCAAATTGAACCACCAATAAAACGCCAAAAGTTTTGTCCGAGTCTTTGGTGCGAGCAGTGACAGCAAAGCCGATACCAACCAAACTACCGCCAACACAACCGTGTAAAAACCGTACCATGGCTAATACATCTGGATTGGTGATTTTGATACAACTTAAATCAATGGCGATTAATGCAAGCAGTAAAAGGGCAACGGTTATTCGCCAATTGATTTTTTTGATGGTAAAAATGACGGCAAAAGCGCCAACAGCGGTGCCATAAGCATTAACTGAACTGATAAATCCTGCTTGTTGGTTAGTAAAATGTAGGGCTTGTTTAAAACCATCAATTAAAGCTGGCATAATGTTGATATAAAACAAACCTGCCGTGGTCAGAAAGGAGATAAGAACCCGAACCAACATACTGTCTTTTTTAGCTTTGGGGAAAAGGAATTTATTTTGTGATGCAGTCATGTTAGT
>JALWML010000557.1 GCA_027083915.1 Lysobacterales bacterium
GAGATTGTCGAACCGCAAATCAAGTCGTGTTATGACAAATACAATTTAGGTGGTTTATTTCCTGTAGATACGACTGACTATTATTCGGTTTTTGAGCAAAACCCTGAAGTAATAACCCAATTTTATGCGTGTATTGTCGATGAAAATGGAACCCCTGTACTAATGACAAGTTATGAATAGGGATAATGAAGCGCCAAGGTAAAACAATAGCCATCATCGCAGGAGAAGATTCTGGTGATGCGCTTGGTGCTGATTTAATTCAGGGTTTACTTAAGCTTAACCCTGAAATAGAATTTATCGGTGTTGGTGGCAATAAGATGGTCAAAGCAGGGCTTAAGTTAATCTGTTCAAACCATGAATTTGCCATTATGGGTATTAGTGAAGTCGTAAAAAAACTACCTAAATTACTCAAGCTACGCAAACAAATTGTGGCAGATATTAGCGACTCTAAGCCTGATTTATTCATTGGTATTGATGCACCGGATTTAAACTTTCCCATTGAAAAAAAGTTGAAGAAGCAAGGGATAAAAATCATCCATTATGTTAGTCCATCTATCTGGGCATGGCGACTTAAGCGTGCAGTGAAAATTGCACAATTGACTGATTTGGTATTAACCCTATTTCCTTTTGAACCTCAATACTATAAAAAAGTAGGAGGTAAAGCCATTTTCGTTGGTCATCCTTTGGCAGAAAATATTGTGCTTGAAATTGATAAAGAACAAGCTAAAACAGAGCTAGGTTTAGAAAACAATAAACCCGTATTAGCTTTATTGCCCGGTTCGAGAACTAATGAACTCAAAGCACACACGCAAATATTTATTCAAACAGCAAAGAAACTCAAAAAGCTAAACCCTGAATTACAATTAATCTCGGCAAATACCAATCAAGAAAAGAAAGCTTACATAGAAAAAATAGCCGAAGAAAATAATGTGCAGTTGAGGCTTTTTGATGATGCGACAGCCGTGTTAAAAGCATCAAACCTTGCCTTGCTAGCATCAGGGACAGTAGCACTAGAGGCAATGTTGTGTAAAACGCCAATGGTTGTCGGTTATAAAATTTCACCAATTACATATGGTATAGTCAAAACATTCAAAATGATGTTGTTGCCCTATTACTCGTTACCCAATGTTATTAACGGTGATTTTTTAGTTCCTGAAATCTTGCAAAAAGACATGAATGTTGAAAACCTAAGCAAAGAATTAATGCCATTGCTTGATGAAAAAAAGCAAAACCAACTGATAAAGAAATTTACTATTCTTCACCAAACTCTACTTAATCCAAATAAAAATGCTGCTCAAGTGGTAAGGGAGTTTTTAGGTGACTAAGCTTATCGCTGGCGTTGATGAGGCAGGTCGTGGACCTTTAGCAGGACCTGTGACAGTTGCCGCAGTCATATTAAAAAATCCAGTTAAAGGATTAAATGATTCAAAGAAATTGAGTGAAAAAAAACGCTATGAGCTAGAGCCATTAATTATAAAAAATGCACTTTCTTACGCTGTTGTGCATGTTTCGGTTGAAACAATCGAAGAAATTAATATCCTACAAGCCAGTCTAATGGGTATGCAACAAGCGGTTGCCGCATTAGATGTGATACCTGATGAAGTTTTGGTTGATGGCAATAAATGCCCAGAGTTTTTACAACCAGCACAAGCCATTATTGGAGGGGATGGAAAGATTGCAGAAATATCAGCAGCATCAATCTTAGCTAAAAATTCTCGTGATAGACTTATGGTTGAGATGGCAAAAGAGTTTCCTCACTACGGATTTGAAAAACACAAGGGTTACGGCACCAAATACCACTTAGAACAATTAACAATACATGGTCCTTGTAAACACCACCGTAAAAGTTATGCGCCCATTCAGAAGTTGCTGCAAGGGGAGTTATTTTAGTCGTTCATTGTATCCTTGATATTAAGTATCTCACGCATAATACCTGTGGCGTAAGCTCCAGGCAATAATTTGAAATTAATTTGAAGTGTATTTTCATCTTGCCATAAATGTTTAAAATCCAACGGGCAGATACGTATGGCTCGGCGGTCTTGTTTGAGGCGGAATTTTTCAAAGCCTTGTTGGTAGATGGGAAATTCTTTGGCTATTGAGTTTTCTATTTGGGCACATTCTCCTTGACTTTGTACCTCATCTTCTCCCCACATGGCAGCACTTAGGTGTATGTCAAATTCATTTAAACGTTTTGCAATTTCACTTTCGCTGGCATCAGATGAGGGAAACCACGAGTGAGATTTATTTAATTGCAGAATATCGCCATTGATGCATTTATCCCATGTGTTTTGTTCAATACGTTTGGCAACAATAAGATTAAAAATATGACTGCGGGCGGTTGAAATAAGCAGGCTTTTAAGGTTTCTGGATTTGACCTTGTAGTTTCCTGCAAACCAGTCTTGGCATTTAGTAATATTACCCATGTCATGA
>JALWML010000558.1 GCA_027083915.1 Lysobacterales bacterium
TTCTTTGGAAAAAAAGCCGGAATCTGTTGCCCTTATTAAGGCTGTTGTAGATATTGGTGCTTCTCTTAATATGTCCGTTACCGCTGAGGGGATAGAGACAGAAGAACAATTAAGAGCAGTTTTCAAGCAGAATTGCCACGAGGTGCAGGGATATTTATTTAGCCCGCCCCTACCGCAAAAATCTATAGAAAGATTATTATCTATTAAAAATATGCAAAATGGTGACGAAGTTACGCAAAAGAAAAATATGATAGCCAAAAATAATAGATAAAAATTTTGATTTTTCTTGTTCTTTTCTTCCATCTGGTTTAATGGCTTCACCTAAACGCCTTATCAGGGCTAAATTTCTCCCATAATGAATGGTATTTTTATGAATTTGCGCAATATTGCCATAATAGCTCATGTAGACCACGGCAAAACTACCCTGATTGATGTTTTGTTAAAACAATCAGGTGCTTTTCGCGCTAATCAAAAAATTGCCGAAAGAGTGATGGACAGTAATGATCTTGAAAGGGAGCGGGGCATTACAATTTTAGCCAAACTTACCTCACTTTGTTGGAAAAATGTGCGTATAAATATTGTTGATACTCCTGGCCATGCTGACTTTGGTGGTGAAGTTGAACGTGTTTTAAGTATGGTGGATTCCGTTTTGCTATTAGTTGATGCTGTTGATGGCCCTATGCCTCAGACACGATTTGTAACATCTAAAGCATTTGAGATGGGTTTTAAACCTATTGTTGTTATCAATAAAGTTGATCGTGATGGCGCAAGACTTGATTGGGTTATGGAACAAACCTTTGATTTGTTTGACTCTCTTGGTGCTTGTGATGAACAGTTAGATTTTCCAATTGTTTATGCCTCTGCTATCAATGGTTATGCTGGACTAAATGAAGACATTCGTGATGGCGATATGACACCATTATTCGAAACCATCATTGATAAGGTTAATGCACCAGATGTTGAAGAAGATAAACCCTTCCAAATGCAAATCACGACATTAAACTACAACAGTTTCTTAGGTCTCATCGGTATTGGGCGCATTAAACGTGGTTCAATCAAATCAAATACCCCTGTAACAGTTATTGATGCCAATGGTAAAGTAAGAAATAGTCGTGTACTAAAAATCTTTGGTTTTAAAGGTTTAGAGCGTATTGAAGTTGACAGTGCATCAGCTGGTGATATTGTCGCTATCTCAGGTGTTGATAAAATCAGTATTTCTGACACTATTTGTGATCGTGATAACGCAGAATCCATTCCTGCTCTATCAGTGGATAGACCAACAATTTCCATGTTGTTTTGTGTCAATAACTCACCTTTTGCTGGACAAGACGGTAAATACTTAACTTCTCGTCAAATTAAGGATCGTTTAGAACTTGAAGCAACTTATAACGTTGCCTTACGCGTAGAAGCAACAGATGATGCTGATAAATATAAGGTATCAGGTCGTGGTGAGTTGCATTTATCTGTCTTAATTGAAACCATGCGTCGTGAAGGTTATGAATTGGCTATTTCGCGTCCTGAAGTTATCTTTAGAGAGATTGATGGCAAAATTTGTGAACCTATCGAAGATTTAATGGTGGATGTTGAAACACAACACCAAGGCGCAGTTATGGAAAAATTGCTCGAACGTAAAGCCGTAATGAAAGACATGGAACCAGATAATACTGGGCGTGTACGCATGCATTTTCATGCTCCTGCTCGTGGTTTGATTGGTTTCCAATCTGAGTTTAAAACCTTAACCTCCGGTTCTGGTATTATGACTCACGTTTTTGATCATTACGCACCTAAATACGACAATATCGTATCAGGTCGACAAAATGGCGTTCTGGTTTCAAACTCAAAAGGCAAAGCTTTAGCATTTGCCCTATTTAACCTACAAAAAAGTGGTCGTTTATTGGTTGAAGTCAATGCTCCAGTTTATGAAGGTCAGTTGGTTGGTTTAAACTCTCGGAGTAACGATTTGACTGTTAACCCAACCAAAGGTAAGCAGTTAAATAATATCCGTGCAGCGGGTAAAGACGAAGCCTTAATCATTTCACCTCCAATAAAATTATCACTTGAGCAAGCGATGGAGTTTATTGAAGACGATGAGTTGGTTGAAGTGACACCTGAGTCTATCCGTGTTCGTAAGAAGATTCTGACCGAAAGCGAACGTAAACGTGCTGGACGTCCACCAAGAAAATAAATATTTTCACCATTAAACCGAAAAAGAGCTACAATGTTAGCTCTTTTTTTATGTCTGAAATATAAATATGTCAAGTAAGAAACCACAAGCAGCTCAAAATATTATCGATTCAATAAATCATTTAGACATCAACACTGATCGCTTGGTATTAAAGAAATTTATCGAGAAAGATGTGGAGTTCAATGTTGAACATGAAATGAATCCTGAAATTATGCGTTACATCAAAGATCCG
>JALWML010000559.1 GCA_027083915.1 Lysobacterales bacterium
GGTCTATATATTGGCTTATCGGTTATTCCATTAATTTCATAAGAGTTATCAGGTATATCAAAATAACCTTCATACTCTTTGCCTTTACCAATTAGGATTGAGTTGTTATCAAACATAAATAGATGAATCATTCTCTTCTTATGTTTGATATCTATAGAGAATTGACTGGATTTATTCTCTTTTGTTAATGGAATATTGACGAAGCCTTTATGGTCGGTTTTAGTCTTGTATGGAAAATCATTTTGATAGAGTGTAAATTCAGAATTTTTTATTGGTTTAGCTGTATCAATATCATTAATTTGAATACTAGCAAAATTAGCATTATGGCGGAAATTAATCTGGTAAGGCGATTTTTGGATTGAGAAAGGAATAATTTTTGGGTTCCAGCTTTGTTTATCTTTCTCTTCTATTTTTTCTTCGATTGAAACGTAGCCACTTATGGATTGTATGTTTTTTTCTGGTACTGTTAATGGTAAAAGCGTTTTTACTTTTGTATCTTGCTGGTTTTGAACTGAAACAGGAAAGGTCTTATCTATTTTTTTATGGTTGATTTCATCAATGTGCAGGTAGTATTTTTCTAAATTAATGCTGCTAGTAAAAAGTTCAATTTTTTGTTTGTCTGTGATAAGTGTGTTACGTGGTAGATTTAGACTTAAACTAGGACGAAAGCCTTTGGTTTGGATTTTTATTGAATTATTGGTTTTGATTTTGCGCTCAAATTCGTCAGCAAGTTTGTTGAGGCAGTCAGAAAGTGGGTTAAGATTTGTGTAATTGGCTGTATCGCTTGAAGGTTTTAGATAGAGTTGTGAAGTGTTATTAGCATAATTAATATAAACCTTTGGTGTAAAAATATGCGTATCTTGGCACTGATAGACACTATCAATTGTTAAAAAGGATGAAAAGTTGACAACAATTGTGTCACCAACATAACAGGGACCTTGGTTGTTTTTTCCATAAACCTTTGGGTTGTCACATTCATAACCAAGAAAACTAAAATCACTGGGAGTATGTATCGTTTCTTTTGTTTTTGCCTTTAGTGATTTGGTTTTGCCTTGCTTAGATTTAATGCCTTTTTCAATAAGAACGGTGTATTTGGTGTTGTTTTGTAAAGGTTTGGTTGGTATAACAATGACTCTGTAAAAATCTCCATAACGGTAATCTTTTGATTTTAATTTTGTTAAAATTGTGTCTTGAGTAACATTGAGTTTAATTTTCTCACCATTATCTGATAGCAAAAATAGCTTGTTTTTTAATGATTTATTTTTGATTTTTTGGTTGAAAGATAATTCAAGTACTGGTTTTGTTGCAGAAACCCATTTAAGAACTTTGAAATTTGTAAACTCAGGTCTCTTATAAGTAAATCTTTTAGTCTGTGCTTTGAGTGGATTGTTATTGGTGTCAAACAATCCTTTTTTAAATTTAACCTGATACGTTGTGGCTATTTGTAGTTCTTTGTCTTTACTGTAGTCATAATCATCTTCGTCACTATTTGAATAGTCGTTGAGGTTACACGATAAGTTTTTATGGTCTATCCATGTCCAATAGCATTTAAGAGTTGGTTTAACGCTGATGGGTATTCTGTCAGATTCAATGCGTTGCATCGGTTGGTCAAATGTAATAATGAAACTATCGTTGTTGTATTGATTTGGGGTATCAATGTTTGTAACGTTTATTTCATGCCTTTGAGCATATACGTTTAGGGTGATAAATAGCAATGTAAATAATGGAAAGTGAGATATTTTAGTTTTCATTAGCTAATTATAACTAAAAAATATCTTCTCAGCTTGCTTCATTTTAAATTTATAAGATAAAAATTACTCGCTTTCGTCCTTGGCTAGTTTTGCAACGGGGTTGAGTTTGGTGTTGATTTCATCTAGGGTGTTATTGAGTTTGTCTAGGAGTTTTTGTTTCTTTTCTTCATCGATATACATGGATTCGATGGCGCTTTGGGTTTTCTTGAGGATTTCATCTAGGCAATTGTCTTTGAGGTCTACTGGTTCCATGGTGTCTTTGCTGGCTTCTTCAAAAAGTCCTATCCATTTTTCTGAAATTTTGCCATAGCTAAGTACCCGGTACATATAACGCCCGGGCTGTTCTCGGTGTAGGATTAATCCAGCGATAGCAGCAAAAAACACCACTGGCATAAGCATAAGATCACGCATCCCATCAATGATGAGCTTGAGTTGTAAAACAATAGTGTCCCGAATGACTTCAGAGCGAGAGTGTTGTTCTGTGTCTTTATTTCCCATAACAGTAGTCCAAATATTCGATTGCTATTTTAACCTATCAACCTGTGGTTATAAATAGGCTATTAGTCATTTTTTGAGTTCACCCAAATCCCAATATAGAATCACGAAGGATAGCACAATTAGTTGATGTGCATAAGGAATCAACAAAAACTGAATACACCTCA
>JALWML010000560.1 GCA_027083915.1 Lysobacterales bacterium
TTTATTATCGGTTGGGGTTCTGGTGCTCCAAATCGCTCCTTAGATTCAAGTGCTTGTGGGTGATGATTTTTATCAATCATTAAGCCCGCATATAAAAACCCAACAAAAGGAGCTCCTTCCTCAATCATACCGTCAATAGTCGGTTTAATAATGTCCTCAACCGTTTTATCAAAAACTTCTTTTGTGACGCAAGGTGCTGGAGAGTAAGCACCCATACCACCAGTATTAGGTCCTTTATCTCCATTATCGCGCGCTTTATGGTCTTGAGATGTTGCCATTGGTACAAAGTTTTTTCCATCAACAACAACAATAAACGAAGCCTCTTCTCCTGCCAAAAATTCCTCTATAACTATGCGATGCCCTGCTTCCCCAAAAGCGTTACCTGCTAGCATATCTTTAATTGTTTTTACACCTTGCTCTTGAGTTTGCACAATAACAACACCCTTGCCTGCTGCCAACCCATCTGCTTTAATAACAATAGGCATGTTCTGTTGTGACAAATATTTTATAGCAGGATCAATTTGAGTAAAACTAGCATAACTCGCTGTAGGGATATTATATTTTTTTAAAAAATCCTTACTGTAAACCTTTGAACCTTCTAACTGAGCCGCTTTTGCTGATGGACCAAAGCATTTGATGCCTTCTTGCATCATCAAATCGACCAAACCATCACACAAAGGTTGTTCTGGGCCAACAACCACCAAATCAATGGCATTATCTTTGGAAAAGGCAATCAGCTTATCGTAATCATCTGAGGCAATGGCAACATTTGTCACATTCTCTTCTTGTTGACACCCAGGATTGCCAGGTGCAACATAGACCTTATCAACTGTTGAAGACAAGCTCAATCGCCAGGCTAAAGCATGCTCTCGCCCACCTGAACCAATAACCAATACTTTATTTTTCATCTATATATCGTTCCTTAGTGGTTGAAATGTCTTATTCCAGTAAAAATCATAACCATATTGTGTTCATTGGCTGCCTCAATGACTTCTTCATCACGAATAGAACCACCTGGTTGAATAACTGCAGCAATCCCACTGGCAGCTGCTGCATCTATTCCATCGCGAAAGGGGAAAAATGCATCAGATGCCATAACAGAACCCGTTACATGAAGATCGGCATCATGGGCTTTCATTGAGGCAATTCGCGCACTGACGACGCGACTCATTTGCCCTGCACCAATACCGATTGTCATTAAATCTTTACCATAGACAATTGCGTTTGACTTGACTCGTTTTGCTACTTTCCACGTAAACTTCAAATCTTCCAATTGTTCAACCGTGGGTTGCAATTTACTCACCACAGTTAATTGGCTATCATCAAGTTGTAAAATATCTGCATCTTGAACCAAAACACCACCATTAACGCGTTTAAACATTTGCCATGGCTGTTGTGGAACCTGCCAATTACCGCAATTAAGAATGCGTAAATTCTTTTTCGATTTAAATATTTCAATTGCTGCATCTTCGTAATCTGGTGCAACAATCACTTCTACAAATTGTTTTTTAGTAATCGTACTGGCTAACTTTGCTGAAACTTTACCATTAAAAGCAATAACCCCACCAAAAGCAGAAGTTGGATCTGTCGAAAAAGCTTTAAGATAAGCCAATTCCAAGTTCGACTCTAGTGCTACTCCACATGGGTTGGCATGCTTGACAATCACACAAGCAGGGACTTCATTAAACTCTTTAACACATTCCAGCGCCGCATCAGCATCAGCAATATTATTATAGCTTAATGCTTTTCCTTGAGTTTGCTTTGCGTATCCAATTGTGCCTTCTTGGGTGTTTTTTTCGGTATAAAAAGCGGCTTTTTGATGAGGATTCTCTCCATAGCGCAAATGGCTGCGGTGCGTGTATTGAGTGGTTAAATAACGTGGAAATTCATCTTTGTCGCCCGTATCTTTTATTGAGCTTAAATAGTTTGCAATCATGCCATCATAGGCTGCTGTATGTGCGAATGCTTTGGCAGCTAACACATGCCTATTGGAATGTGAAACACCGTTGTAAGTAGAAATTTCATCAATAAATTCAGCATAATCATTGGGGTCAACAATCACTGTAACCCGATCATAATTTTTAGATGCTGCGCGAACCATTGCAGGCCCTCCTATATCAATGTTTTCAATAGCATCCTCTAAAGAGCAATTTTCTGCACTGATGGTTTGTTCAAAAGGGTACAAGTTGACCACCAATAAATCAATCGCCTCGATTCCATTTTCTTGCATAACTTGTTCATCCTTATCCATACGTCCAAGCAAAGCACCATGCACCCTCGGGTGTAATGTTTTAATTCGTCCATCCATCATCTCGGGAAACTTTGTATAATCTGCAACATCAGTCACTTCATACCCTAGTGACTCCAGATGTTTTGCTGTACCACCTGTGGATAAAAT
>JALWML010000561.1:0-542 GCA_027083915.1 Lysobacterales bacterium
ATTCATCAATTGATGCCAAACTCATTCAAGACCAATTAGGTTTTGCCGATATTCCTAGCCATATCATGGGTGATTTATTACATGGGGGGTGTGGGTGAACTGCAGCCGCAAGGTTTGGTTAAAGTGATGGTTGATGAAGAAGATTTTGAAAAGGCAAGGGAAGTGATTATTGAATGGGAAAAGAAAATTCCTAAAAAAGAAAAAATATTTACACAGTCTAGCAAGTCTTCTTATTCTTCATTAATATTAATAGCTGCTATTGTCGCTGTAATATTGGGTTTTTATTATATTTCAAATTAAATATGTAAAGATATTTGACTCGCTCCCACGCTCTGCGTGGTAGTGTATATATTAAATATACCGATTACCCTACAATTTAAACAGTTATGCATTCCCACGCGGAGCGTGAGGAACGAGGAAAAAAGGTATGGATTTGGTTCCATTAAATAGTTAATTACTATTACTTTTAGCACTTATATAGTATTAAATAAATCTGCTATAATAAAAATAAGCTTTCACAAATAAAAACTATGCTAAGGATA
>JALWML010000561.1:552-2395 GCA_027083915.1 Lysobacterales bacterium
TATATTTCAACTTTTTTTTCGGTTCTTTTTTTAGGTATGATTTTTTATTCAAATTTATTGTATATACAATCAGATAGTTCAGGAAGGCATGAAATTTTAGTAATTGCAGCCTATGGAACCCTATGGTTATTATCAACTACAGCCTTTAATTTGCTTGTTAAGTATCTTTTTAAACTTGAACTCTCAAAATTAGAAAGTTTAATGATTTGGTTTCCATTAACTGCTCTGGTTATAGGTAATGGAGTCCAATATTTGCTTGTTTCATTTCTGTAGATTATTAAGACAATTGACAGAGCATCTACATTTTTTTATTGCGATTCCTCTGCGTAACTTTGCGTTCCTTAAACTGCGTTAGCTGTGGACGAAGTCCAAAAATCACAGTACTTTGAGTTGGATAGAATCCACTTGTTTTCCGACATTCCTCAAATAGAAATACACCGACGTGATTATTCCGATAAATGCGAGCAACCACAAGCTTGCACTTAATGGGTGGCGTGAAAAATGGCTTAGTTGGTAAAAATTGGTGGCAACCATATAGGCAAGTCCTGTACTCCAACTGCCAGAGAATATTGCCCACTTTACACCAGCTTCACGGGCAATGGCGGCGGTTGCGGCGACGCATGGAAAATACAATAGAATAAACAATAAATAAGCAAAGGCAGCATAATCATCTGCAAATTTATTGCGAATAATACGAAACAGTGATTTGCTTACTCCTTGTGTGCTTGCCATTTCTCCTTCACTTGCTGATTTTGTCAGTGATAAACCAAGTGGATCAAATACTAAATCACTTAAAGCCAATGCATTGTCTTTTATTGAAACAACGGCAGCAGTTAATCCTTGTTTGACTGTTGGGGGTTCAGCCTTGTTGTCTTTGTTTTCCAAACTACTATAAATGGCATCCAATGTACCAACAACAACTTCTTTGGCTAAAACGCCAGTTAAAATTCCAACTACTGCAGGCCAATTTTTTTCTTCAATCCCCATGGGCTTAAAAATAGGTACAACCGCTTTTGCTGTAACTGAAAGCAGTGAGTTTTCTGAGTCCTGGTTGCCAAAAGAAAAATCTTTCCCAACAGAGCTAAAGACCTGAATTAACATCACCATGATTATAATTATTTTTCCTGCATCGAGTAAAAACCCCTTTAAGCGTGACCATGTACCAAAGATAAGGTTTTTAAAAGTTGGCAAACGCCAAGGCGGCAAGTCAATGATAAATGGTTCAGGTTTTCCTGTTAGAATGGTTTTTTGCAACATAATGCCAGTTAATACGGCGACAGTAATACCAATTAAATACAGGGCGAGCACAATAAGTGCGCCATTTTGGGTGAAAAATGCAGCTACAAATAAGGCATAAACAGACAATCGAGCTCCACAAGACATAAAAGGAGCCATCATAATGGTCACTAATCTCTCGCGTCTTGATGGCAATGTTCTTGTTGCCATAATGCCGGGGACATTACAACCAAAGCTCACAATTAATGGTACAAAAGCTTGTCCTGATAATCCCAGTTTTTGCATAAAGGCATTCATAACAAAGGCAGCGCGTGCCATGTAGCCAGAGTCTTCTAACCACGTTAATACTAAATACAAAAAGCCAATTATAGGAATAAAAGTTGCTACCGTTTGAATGCCACCACCAATTCCATCAGCAATAATAGTTGATATCCATGCGGGAAAACCCAGTTTGTCCAACAATTGGTGTCCGCCATTGACTAAAAGAGCTTGGGTAGATAAGTCAAAGAAATCCACAAATACTGCAGCGACATTAATGGCAAAAAAGAACATGATATACATGGCTGCGAAAAATGCCATTAAGCCCCAAAAAGGGTGAGTAGTGAAA
>JALWML010000562.1 GCA_027083915.1 Lysobacterales bacterium
CTTTAGCCTACCATTAAAACCGTAGGTTTTAAAAAGAGGTTGACTGAAGTCAACAACCCAAGGGCTCTTTGGATCTGTTGAAAACATACTATATATTTCAATGACTTAGGTATACAAAACTTCTTAAGTAAGTGCCATTCGGGCTCCGCCCATCATCTTTTCACAATCGAATTTCGAGTTTTTGATTGCAATGATGGGCGAGGCCCATCTTACATTTGGTTATAAGGTACAAAAAAAAGCCTCAAGAACGAATCCTTGAGGCTTTTTAAGACTTGCTTTTTTAATTAACTATGCAACTAAACTTATTTTCTTGAATAAGTAAAACCAACTTGATATTGATCCATATCGATAGAAATAGTTTGACCTGGATCAAAAGGATTTGCACCTGTTACTTTATCACCTGCTCCGTACATGAATGACATGGTCATTTCATTACCACTGGCTAGTTGCTTAGTGAAACCCGCTGTAATATGAGACTTGATAACAGCTGGAGCTAAGATATTAAAGATAACATCAGATGACTCAATAGGTTGGTCAGTAATACTGTAACCAACTCTAAGAATTAAATCATCACTTTGTGACCATTCATAACCTGCTTTCACTACAGTCATGTCATTGTAACCAAAACCAAAACCATTACTTCCACCGCCACAACCAGGTCCTTGAGCTGAGAGAGCACCATTAAATAAGAAGTTGTTCAATGCATCTAAGCACTGCCCTTGAGTTAATGGTGTAATGTCATTTCCGATAGATTTGATATCAGAATAGTTGATGCGTTGAATATCAGCAACAAATGTGCCTTTTTCACCAACATCAGCTGAGATACCAAAAGTCCATGTCTCTGGAATATCAAAGTCACCATTTTCAGCAAACAAGCCTTTGTATTCATCAAACTCTCCCATTCTCATTTTTGATTGGTAAGAGGCAGCAAAACGGATACTATCTGAAATAGCACTATTAAATCCAAATTTAAAACCACCACCATAAGAAGTAGAGTAACCATTATTAGTCAAATTTTCTGGTGAATTTGTTACACCAGCAAAAGACCCCAAACCCTTGGCTTCGAAACGCTGAAAAACACCAATTAAACTAATACCTATTGAAGAGTTTTCGCCTACTTTCATAGAATAAGTTGGTGCTACAAATAACTGCATTAAGTCAATGCCTAATGTGCCATTACCAAATGTACCTGGTGCCGTTACGATAGTATTTGTATTGGGATTAAAAACATTAGCAGACCCACCTTGGTATTCTGTATTCATACCACCATTGCCATAAACCATCACACCAAATGATGAGCGATCTGATAACATTTTGTTCCAACCAAAGCTTGGTACTGGGAATAACGTATTCTCAGAATCAATTTTACCTGGACCAATCGAGAAAGGTAGTTGACAAGGAGTCACACCAGGTGCGTTACAACTTGGAATCTCACCTATTGGGGCAAAACCATTGGGTAATATAGGATCACCTGTTACTTCATATTCACGTTGAGGGCTGAATAGTGCAAGACCTATATCCATGCGATCACCTGCAAAAACCATATTGGCAGGATTAGTCGTGCCTGCTAATGAATCAATATTTTTAGTTTTTGCAACACCAGCACCAGCAAGTCCTGCTTCTGTTTGTGAAAATGCGTGTGCAAAGTAACCATTGGTAGCAGAGGCTGTTCCTGCCATTGTTAATGCCGCTGTGACTGCAACGGTAAGTATTGATTTTTTGTTCAATAATGTCATATTGTTAAACTCCTTGATTAAGATTAAGTTAAGATAGCGTTAAAGGTTATCCTAAAAGTTAAATTTTGTAAACAGTTTGAGCGAATATTAGCTAAATGTAATATATATGTGAGCAATACAATATTGGCAATAAAATAGTTAACTTAAAAAAAAGCCTAGTTATATCTTGAAATATTTGTAAAACAGCTCAAAATTAGCAACATTATAAGTAACAAATTAAATTATGTCTGATAAAGATTTATCTTGGGATAACCAAAGTCTTGTCTTTGAAGAAAGTCAAGAAGAACTAAAAGAACCTAATATGTATAAGGTTCTAATTATAAATGATGATTTCACACCTATGGATTTTGTCATTGATGTGTTGGTGCGCTTTTTTCGAATGGATGAAGAACGTGCCACTCAAGTGATGATGCATGTACATACCCGTGGCAAAGGTTTATGTGGGATTTTTACCCATGAAATTGCCGAAACCAAAATGCTGCAAGTTAATCACTATGCCAAAGAAAATCAACACCCTCTTTTATGCGTCATGGAGCAAGCCTAATGCTAGATAAAGAACTGGATAAAAATATTGGCAATATTTACCAACAAGCCATTTTTGACCGCCACGAATACTTGACTATGGAACATTTGATGTTAGGACTATTGAAGA
>JALWML010000563.1 GCA_027083915.1 Lysobacterales bacterium
TAAACCTGAAAAGGCGCTACGTGAAAAAAATATCGCTTCAACAATTGTAATTTTTGGTAGTGCTCGAATTTTAAGTCCAAGCAATGCCAGAAAAAAACGTGATGAAGCGTTAAAACGTGTAGAGAAAAATCCTGATTCTAACAACAATATGGCATTGGAAAAAGCTCAACGACAACTCAGGCATTCTCAGTATTATCAAGAAGCGCAAATACTGGCAGGAATGGTTTCTCGTGAATTTCAAAAACACCAACGAAAAGATTTTGTGGTTGTTACAGGTGGTGGCCCAGGTATTATGGAAGCTGCGAATAGAGGTGCTTTTAATGTTAACCAGCACAGTGTTGGTTTTAATATTACTTTAGAACACGAGCAAGCACCCAATCCCTATATCAGCCCTGATTTGTGTTTTCAGTTTCAGTATTTTGCATTGAGAAAAATGCATTTCTTACTGCGGGCTAAAGCCTTGGTTGCCTTTCCTGGTGGCTTTGGTACGCTGGATGAAGTGTTTGAGGTGTTAACATTGGTTCAGACCAAGAAAATGAAACGATTACCCATTATACTATTGGGAAAAGAATACTGGCAGCGAGTGATTGATTTTAATTACTTGCAACAAGAAGGTTTTATTCATGCCGATGATTTAGCTTTATTTCACTTGGTTGATAGTGCCGAACAAGCCGTGGAAGTCATGGTCGATTTTTACCACGGTCAACCACCTAAATAGTTGTTTTTATAATAACAAACTCCTTAAATGAGGAAAATAAAATGAACAAGAAAATTATAATTTTAATCCTAGCTATTGGAGCTCTTGTAGCAGGAGCTTATTATTTTTATATCAATAAACAAGAACAAGACACCACAACGCTAAATTTATATGGCAATGTGGATATTCGTGAGGTGCAATTGGCTTTTAATGGCAGCGAACACATCAGTCAGCTGTTGGTTGAAGAGGGTGAGTCGGTTAAAAAAGGTCAGTTACTGGCAGTTTTACACAGTGAAATTTTGCAAGCTCAATTGGCAGAAGCCCAAGCTCAGGCGGCGGCGCAACAACAATTGTTGGCAAAATTAAAAGCAGGCAGCCGAATCGAAGAAGTGGACAAGGTCAAAGCTGAACTCAATGCCGCTAGAGCAAAAGCCAAGGCAGCCAGTAGCAGTTACAGCCGCTTGCGTTCTTTGTTGAAGAAAAAAGTGGTTACAGCCGATCAAGTTGACCAAGCCAAAGCTTTAAAGGATGTCGCCAATGCCGAAGTTGAAGCAATTAAACAGGCATTGAATTTGTTGGAAGCTGGTACACGTAAGGAAGACATTGCCAGTGCAGAGGCTGTTCTATTGGCGCGTATTGCTGGAGTTGAATTAATTCAACAACGTCTTAATGATGCCAAATTAATTGCACCATCTGATGGCATTATCCGCAATCGAATATTGGAAGTCGGTAGCATGGTCTTTCCACAAACTCCCGTGATGACTTTGGCTTTTGTTGATCCGATTTGGGTCAGAACTTATTTGCCTGAAACCGCTTTAGGACAAGTCACAATTGGCAGTAGAGCCAAGATTTACACCGATTCTTATCCCGATAAGGCTTATGAAGGTTGGGTGGGTTATATATCACCGACTTCAGAATTTACACCTAAAAATATTCAAACCGAAGAATTGCGCACTCGATTGGTTTATTCCATGCGTGTATTTGCCTGTAACCCAAACAATGAATTGCGTTTAGGAATGCCAGCAACTGTGGTGATTGACACCACAAAAACTGCCAATGACAAACCGATAACTGCAGCAGAAATGTGTAAAAAATAATGTCAAAAGCCATTCTTACATTATCGCAAGTCAATAAGACATTTGATAGTCAAGATTACCAAGTCAAAGCCATTGATGACATGAGTTTTGCCGTGAAAACGGGCAAGGTAACAGGTTTGATAGGGCCTGATGGTGCGGGTAAAACCACTCTGATGCGTTTGGCTTGTGGGATTTTGACCCCTGATTCGGGAGATTTTGATGTTATGGGCATTGATGTCACCAAGGAGCCTTTGCAAGTGCAATCGCAAATTGGTTACATGCCACAACGCTTTGGTTTGTACGAAGATTTAACCGTACAAGAAAACTTAGATTTGTATGCCGATTTGCAGAATGTCGCCAAAGAAAAACGCCAAGCCCGCTACGACGAATTGATGCACATGACAGGCATGAGTCCTTTTACTGGACGATTGGCAGGAAAGTTATCAGGTGGCATGAAGCAAAAACTTGGTTTAGCCTGTACGCTGATTCGTTCGCCAAAACTCTTGTTATTAGATGAACCAACCGTTGGTGTTGATCCTGTTTCTCGACGTGAATTGTGGGAAATAGTTTATCGGCAAGTACAAGAACAAGGCATGAGTGTGTTATTA
>JALWML010000564.1 GCA_027083915.1 Lysobacterales bacterium
TAGGATAACAGATGAAAATATTAACGTTAACACTAGTGGCATTCACTTTTTTACTCACTTCTTGTGCGACAAATATTAAACACAATGATGTAAGCATAAACAAAGCAGATGCCAAAGAAATTCTTTTACTCGGCACATTTCATTACAATAATCCAGGTATGGATGCCGTAAAACATGATGTGCTTGATGTGATGACAGATGATGGGCAAAAGCAATTAGAGGAGTTGGCTGATAAAATAGTTAAATACAAACCATCAAAGATATTTGTTGAATGGAATTTAACTGAGCAAGATAAACTAGACAAGCTGTATCAAAAATACCTTAATGGTACTTACTTTGAAGATAAAAACTTGAGTGATTTTTATCGTAAAAATGAAATATTTCAATTAGGGTTTCGTATAGCAAAGAAATTAGGTCACAGAAAAGTTTATGGCGTTGACTACTCCAATGTCACAATGGATTTTGAAGCCATGATGAAGTCTATGAACGATGCAAAACAACAAGATTTGCAAGCGCAGTTAAATTCAACTCTTGAAGAAATGGGCAAGAAAATTAGCAAACAAATGGCAACGATGAGTTTAGAAGAACTCTATATTGATGACAACAAGCCTGAAGAAGTCGCTGCCAATATTGAGCTCTATAATGAAATATCAGTAAAAGCAGGCACATTAGAAAACACAGCAGGTGCAACAATGGTATCGCAATGGTATAAACGCAATTTACTCATATGGTCAAGCATTCAAAAAATCGTCGATGAAAATGATAAAAAAGTCATGGTACTTTTTGGTGGAGGTCACACAGCAATTTTAGACCAAATCGTTCGTTACAACCGCAATTGGAAAACTGCCGATTTAAGAAAAGTTCTGAATGGCAAATACATTGATATTGATTTTTAAACATGGAAATTTTCAAATAAAATATCCAGCCTGAAAATAATAGATAAATACTAATCGAAACATCCGTAGGGTAGAACCCATGTGTTCTATCGTTTATTGGAATGGAGACATATTAAGAAATAATAACCAACTGTAATCATGATTATTTAAATTACAGCACCAAAATATTTTCTTTTTTTTATTGAAAAAACTAAAAAAAAAACTATCATACCCACAAATTAAATCACCAATGATTTAATCCACACCAATTAATTTAGGAGGTAAACCATGAAACACTTACAAATGAGAACAAACACTTAAGCCTCCAGCACAAAACTATCTGGAAGGCTTGATAATGAATCGTGCCTTTCGGGAAAAATCAAATATATTAAATGATAAAGCCTGAAATGCACATGTATTTCAGGCTTTTTTTATGCCTGAAACAAAAGCAAAATTCGTAAGATGGGCCCTGCCCATCATAAAGTAATGAGGTTATTCAATTATGGGCGAGAACCATCTTACTCTTACTTAGAAAATTACGAATTATTTAAAAGGAAAGCAGATATGCCCATTTTAAAACAAATAAACAAGGCTCGCGTGCCTATAAAGATTTACACCAATGACATCAATTCTAAGGCGATTGATCAGTTGGTTAACATAGCCAATTTGCCGATTGTGCACCATCATGTGGCAGCAATGCCTGATGTGCATGTTGGTATTGGTGCAACCGTTGGTTCGGTGATCCCAACGCTTAATGCAGTAATACCAGCGGCGGTTGGTGTGGATATTGGTTGCGGTATGAATGCCGTTCGCACTAGTTTGAAAGCCAGTGATTTGCCTGATAATTTATACAGTGTCAGACGAAATATCGAGAAACTAATACCTGTGGGATTCAACTGGCATAGCCGTGCGGTGGTTAAATCATCAACAGTGAAGGCGCTTGATAAACCACTTGATGAAATTTTGTACAAGCATCCCAGCATTGCTAAGATGTTTCGGACATTTCATCAAACATGGCACAGGCAACTCGGTACACTCGGTGGTGGCAATCACTTCGTTGAAATCTGTTTGGATGAAAACGATGATGTGTGGGTTATGCTGCACTCGGGTTCACGCGGAGTTGGCAATGCCATTGGTCGATATTTTATTAACCTTGCCCAAAAAGATATGCAAAGGCATCAGATTCATTTACCTGATAAAAACTTAGCCTATCTTAATGAAGGCACGCAATATTTTGATGACTACGTGCAAGCGGTCAACTGGGCGCAAGAGTATGCGTGGATAAACCGACGTGAGATGATGAAGTTAGTGGTTAGTGCTTTGCAAGCATCGAAACTGCCAAAATTCACCTTAACCAAAAAGGCGATAAACTGTCACCATAATTATATTTCTTATGAAACGCATTATGGTCAAAAAGTTTATGTCACCCGTAAAGGTGCAATCAGTGCAGAAGTCGATGAGTTGGGAATTATCCCTGGTTCCATGGGAGTCAAATCGTTTATT
>JALWML010000565.1 GCA_027083915.1 Lysobacterales bacterium
GTATACAGTTATAGCTGTATTATTTGCACTCAAGCAAGCACCTAAACTACGAGGCATTAATGATTCAACATTAGTTTTTGGTACACCTTTGGTTGCCTTTTCTTTGCAGGCAACTTTACTCGAAGGGTCTCGGTATGGTTTGGCTTATTCCGCAGTTGCAGTTTGTGCTTTTTATGTTGTTTTGCTGTTTGTTATTAAGGCACTTAAGAAATCATACATGAAAACATTAAGTGAATCTTTTGTGGCATTGGCTATTGGATTTGGCACTTTGGCTATTCCTTTGGCATTTGATGGTCGAGTGACTTCTGCTATTTGGGTCGTTGAAGCTGCAGCGATGGCGTGGGTTGGTATTAAACAAAATCGTGTGTTGCCACGATTTGCTGGTTATTTACTGACATTTTTAGCAGCAGGTGCTTATTTCTTAGAACCATCAACTCACAAAGGCACATTGCCGTGGTTGAATGCAGATTTTATTGGTGTTTTATTGGTTAGTTTTGTCATGACTTTTGTTGGTTATTATGCCTATATTAACAAAAATAAGTTGTTCAAAATTGAAGTGCCTTTGATTGCTAATGCCTTGGTTTTTATTGGATATTTGTTTTGGGTTTTTGGTGGTTTTAATGAAATTCATTTCTATAATAGACCATCTGCATTTATCTTATTGCAAGTTTTTTATGCTATTACGCTAGTGGGTTTGTTTTATGTCATTCACAAAACTCATTTTTTATTCCTAAAAAATATGGTGCTCATCACCTTAATCATGGCATTTGCAGCATTTGTTTATATGCCTAGCGAATCTTTGCATTTAGCTCCTTTATTGAATCAACGTTTTGGTGGTATGTTGGTGATAACAGTGGGTTTGTATTTTACTTCTTGGTTTTTCCAGTTCATCAATCAATCAAACTTATTAAAAGATAATTATTTAGCAATGGCATTATTGATCGTTGCCCTTTTGATGTGGGCGTTAACTGGTTTAATTGAGATTGATAATTCTATTGCAATGAATTATAGAAACAGTGCTGGGATGTTGTTTATTTTCGTTTCAATTGTTACTCAAATAGTCTTTGCTCATCGAATTAGCTGGATTTTCTTAACATGGTTGAAATATGTTCTGTTGCCATTGATTGTGGCACTGGGTTTTGTAACATTGGATGTTCAAGGAAATTTCCATCAACTTTATGCTTGGTTTGTATGGGTGTGTGCCTTAGTTGCTCATTACTTTGTTTTATACCGTTACAAAGATAATTGGACGGTAAATATCAATCACTACCATTTGGTCGGTTTACTGTTTTTTGGTTTTGTTGCTGTTTTTGAAGCAGGAGAATTGGTTTCTTATCTTATGGGCAGTGATTCTATTTGGTATGTGAGTTCCTATACAACGACACTATTGTTTTTATCAGCTGGTTTGTATCGGTTGAGCAACACTAAGTCTTATCCTTTGTCCGCTTATCCGCAAGCATATTATGGTTATGGCTTACCGCTTATGTTATTGATTTTATGGGTCATGGTTATTGCAATGAACTTCGTTCCTAGTGGAGACTTGTCTAATTTGCCTTATATGCCTGCTTTAAACCCAGTTGATTTAACCAGTTTTGGTTCACTCTTTTTAATATGGAAAGTGCTTAAAAGCCATCTATCTGCTATTTTTACACAGTTTGATAGAGGGATAAAAGCATTGTTAGTACTAACTGCCTTTATTGTGCTTAATGCTTCTATGTTGCGCTGTTTTCATTATTGGTATGGAATGGAATACCGCTTGCAACCTTTGATGTCTTCTTTTATGGTGCAAACTGGCTTGAGTTTGTTGTGGACAATTACCGCCGTGCTGCTTATGATTTATTCTACTAAAAGGAAATTGCGTTATGCTTGGATGGTTGGTATGGGCTTGATTGTTGCTGTTGTAATTAAACTATTCTTAGTCGACATGTCAGCCTCTGGGTCTATTGAGCGCATTGTGGCTTTCTTAAGTGTTGGAATATTATTATCTTTGGTTGGGTATTTTTCACCTATTCCTCCAGAAGAAAAGCACGATAAGGTTGTAAATGAATGATATAATTAGAACACTCTACTAACGATAATAATTTTATGGATAACATCTTAATCGCAACAGTCGTCATTATCTTTTTTACGGCACTTTTATCGCGAATCGTGCAAAATTTTGACCGAGTGCTTAAATCAATTCGTGGCTTTCACGTCACTCTTGTACGTCGGGACAATAAACGCATGTGGGGTAATGCAAAAATTTATGCCAATGGTTTAAAATTATTGTTTTCTAAGCCGTATCAATCCAGCGGCGGAGCTTGGGTTGATAGTTATATTTTTTACCAAGCAGACTTGGATAATTTAAAACTTATACTGCGTTACCATGATG
>JALWML010000566.1 GCA_027083915.1 Lysobacterales bacterium
ATGAAACAAAGACTTATAAAGTTCTCGAAGTTCTAATGACAATAAAGTAAATCGAGAATCCAGCAATTGTTCTTCGGACTCAATAGATTCATGTTCCAATTCATCCAAAACCGTGTCGGTAAATTTAATGCTTTTAACGGCAAAATCATGTGTTAAGGTAAACTCAACACGGTCATCATAGATCAAACCAATTTGCGTGACCAAATAACCGTTTTCAATATGGCGTTGCATTTCATCGGTTAAATAATTGACGTTTTTAGCGCGAATTACACTTTTGGCTTCATCCAAAGTTTCCAAAACAATACTCGAGCCAAACTCAAACCCACCTTCAGCATGTCCGTCTGTTACCCATTTGGTCAGCACTGTTGCCATAGCAGAGGATTCACCAAAGGCTTCTGCTTTAAACGAACCCAAAGTTTGACGCAATTGCGATACCAAGTTTTCAGCAGGGTTTTGACTGGCAGAATCCACAACCAATAAATTCAATTCGTTATCTAGGTAAGCACCCATTTTTTTCAATTTGGTAAACGCCTGTGGAAGCAATTCAAACAAAATCTCTTGCTTCATATCTGATTGTACTTTTCGCCCAGGTTTACTACCCGTATCTGTTTGGATAGATGAAACTTTTTCTTGCAATTCTTGATTAACAACAGCGGCAGGTAAGATTTTTTCTTCAATGGCAAACATAATCAATTGCGCACTGCCACTTTGCCAACAGTAGACATCGCTTTCTCGATTAAAGGGCGAAATCCATCCTTGTGAAGCCATATCCTGCGGCCCACAAGGCTTGAGTGCATCGTGTTCTAGTTGTTCTGAAAAAGTATCCGATTCAATAGTAAAATCTTGAGGTAGTTGAAATATCCGTGCGTTTTTAAATTGCATAAAATGTAATAGTGTTTAATAAAAAAGGTCATTTTACTCTATTAAGCGCATTCACAAATAGCTTTTAACAAGGTAAATGTGAGTTTGTGACAAAGCTGTGAAAATTTAATGCTATGCTAACAATTTTGTTAAGGTCAATACGAAATGAAAACAACCATCTTTCTTATGTTATTAAGTTTTTCTACATTATCTGCGGATATAAAGTTAGAAAGCACCAACAATCAAACACAGGTGATTGAACTGTATACCTCCGAAGGCTGCAGCAGTTGCCCACCAGCTGATAAATACCTTTCAGGATTAAAACAATCGCCACAGTTGTTTAAAACCTTTATTCCTATCGCTTTGCATGTGGATTACTGGGATTATATCGGCTGGAAAGACAAGCTCGCTCTGCAAAAAAATGCCACTCGCCAACGAGTCTATAAAATCTTGGGAAACCTCAATTCAGTTTATACGCCAGCTGTGCTTAAGGCTGGTAAAGAATGGCGTGCATGGCGATTTGCCAACATCAAAAGCTCACCACTAAAAGTCGGAAAACTTATCGTCCAAGTAAAGGATAACCGTTTAACAGCACCATTCGATGCCAAAAAAGCCTCCTACAACCTTAATATTGCCTTGCTTGGAATGAATATCAAATCAAAAGTTCGAGCCGGTGAAAATAAAGGAAAAATTCTCAAGCACGACTTTGTCTTACTTAAACATGAAATGGTTTCTTCAAAAT
Source organism: Lysobacterales bacterium (assembly GCA_027083915.1). Lineage (GTDB taxonomy): Bacteria > Pseudomonadota > Gammaproteobacteria > Xanthomonadales > Marinicellaceae > NORP309. Next base: position 1,604 of record JALWML010000566.1, read on the forward strand.
CACCTGCTTGGGATTTTGAACTTCCAAACGATTTCCTGCAATCAAAATATCCCGACAAGGTATTTGTTGTATGGATAGAAGGAGAAATGAATCCAGCACCCCTACAAGCCGTTGCAAGCTATCTATAAAATGTGTTATCCTTAACTAATGAAAAATATTTTAATAACAACGCTACTGATTTTGTCATTAACCTCTTGTGAGTTTAACGTCAAAATACCTCCGACAAAAAACGATAAACCTCAATCTTATTTAGCACCCGATTCTATTTTGTACAAATACCCACAACAAGTTTCAGAAAACGTTTATTCTGCCATCGGTGCAACCGCAGCACCGACTTATGAAAATTCAGGACATAACAACAATTTGTCTTTTATTATCACCGATGAAGGTGTGGTCGTGGTTAATGCCAGTGCCAGTTATTTATTGGCTAAAGCTTTACACACAGAGATTAAAAAACTCACCAAACAACCAGTAAAATACGTCATCTTAGAAAACGCCCAAGGTCATGCCATGTTGGGTTCAAACTACTGGCAAGAACAAGGGGCAAAAATTGTCGCACACAAAGATGCTGCAGCGGTCATGAAACGCTATGCCAAATCCTCAGTAGAGCGCATGCAAAAAAGACAAAAAGAAAAGGGCAAATTTACCAAAGCCACCGTTCCTGATATTACTTTTGAGGATAAATTTGAGTTAAACATGGGCGGCACAATCATCCAAGCCCTGCATTTAGGACCGGCTCACTCACCTGGCGATATTGTCGTGT
>JALWML010000567.1 GCA_027083915.1 Lysobacterales bacterium
AGGAAAATCCTTTTATAAGAGCAAGCACCTATCCAAATATGCCTTTCAGTAATTTTTTCTTGATTTTGTCTTTATCGGATTCTGGTTCTTTTTCTTCCTTGGGTTTTGAATCATCGGTATTTTCCTCGCCTTTATCAGCAGGGTCTTTTCCTTCACCACCGCTACTCTTGTCCTTCCCAAATAAAGAGTCCATTAGTTTGCCTTTTAGCTTATCTTTTTCTTTATCAATGCGTTCTTTTTGACTAGCAAGCAATAGTTTTTTTGCATCAATTGAAATACTGGGCTCAAGTAACGAGCCGCTAAGACTAACAGGAATTGGTAGGTTTAATAGTTTTTTGTACTTATCTGACACCAACTGCTCAGGTATATCAAGCAACATCGGTTCAATTGTTCCATTGATAGTCATGTTAACCAAATCAATTTTTAATTTCCCACCTACTTTAAGGTAAGGTGATTCAAGTTTAAGGGTGTTGGTGGTTAATATCCCTTGATCCATGTCAGCATCAATTTCCATCAAAGCAAAACTTGTTTTCTTTTCACTATCAGCAGACTCCTCTTTAACTTCAGGGTAGAGCATACTCAAGCCTTTTTGCATCATACCGAACACATCAACACCATAAATTGCACCGTCAGTTAATGTATACTTGAGGTTTCCGTGCGCTGTTTTAAGCGGAACATCACTAAAGGGCTTGTCTATTTTTAAATCCACATTAAAGTCACCTAATCCCGTTAAGAGTTTGCTACCAGCTAAATCTGTTAACAGAGGACCTGCATGAACTTTATTCATGTTATGTTCTAAAATAACTTTATTGCTCTGTGCTTTTGTATCCACTTTAATAGCAGAGATTAACAAGCCTTGGTAAAAGTCAGCCTTAATTGGTGACATAACAAGTTTTGGACCATTAGTTTCAACGGTAATTTTTAAGTTTTCAACGGTTGTTCCACTGGCAAGTAATTTGTCAATTGCCAACGAGCCATTTAAGTGACCAAAATCAATATCTGGTGTTGTTGCCGAAGAACTCGTGCTTTCTTGCGCTGTTTCTTCAGTACCAAGAAAAGCATCAACATTAAACTCATTCATGTGCAATTTAAAAGTGCCTTGCATTTTCTCTAGGTTTTTAATATTGGCATCGCCAGTAACAACAGTATTGGCATAATTAAATTTTAAATTGGATAAAATCATGCGATTAGTACCCATAAACCAAGAGCCAGAACTCCTGAAGTCACTGAAAGTATCATTTGTGACAAAATAAGCACCAGTCATTTTTTTCAAAAATTTATTCAAATCAAAAACACCTATTTGATAAGCCCCAGAAATTTGGCTACTGGTTTTGCTAATATTTTTGCCTGTAACATCAGTTATAATTTTTGCATCACCTAATGCCACCATGAGCTCGGGGAAATATAAACTATCAGCTGCTAAATCTATATTTCCAGGTTTTTTCAAGGATAATTCCAATGGTATAACGCTGTTGGTACTTAATTTTCCCTTAACAGTAAAAGTATTAAGGTCGGCTTTTATGCCAGTGTCCGATAATAAATTTGTAGCCAATACATCGGCATTAATATCAACATCTAAACCCGTATCAGGCATATTTAGGTGCATTGATGCATCAAGCTTGACTGGGGATGTTTTGCTGATTTCACCTGTAGCAAGGTTAAATTGAGTCACAATGGCATTTGTTCCAGACTGTAAATCGGTGTAATTGAGATTGATGTTTTTTAAATCAATTCCAGCAATGTTTAGCGAGCCAGCAGAGCCTCCTTTAGTTGATGAACTATCAGGGCTTCCTCCTTTATCCAGATTGGTTAAAATACTTTGCCAGTTGCTGTTGCCTTTTTTGGTAATTTGTAAGTTAATTTGTGCATCTTCAAGAGCCACCCGACCAATTTCGATATTTTTTGAAAGCAAGGGCATGATTTTGACACGAGCCGTCAATTTTTGAATTTCAGCTAATGATTTGCCCTTAAAACCTTTTTCGTTATCGAGTTTAACATCGTTCAATGTCAGAGCTAACCATGGGAATACCTTCCATTCGATTTGCCCATCAAGGTGAATTTCACGACCAATTTGGTCTTTGACTTTGTTTTGTATGGTATCTTTGTAATCATTGGGATCAATAACCAGTGGCAGTACAAAGGCCGCAATTACAACAAGTAAGACCAATGCAATAGTGGTTCTTAGTATCCATTTTACTAATTTTTTCATAAGGTTCTCCTATCGAAATATATTGGTGCTAGAATAACACGTTAACCGTTAAAAAAATGTGACAAATGTTAAAATCAATAGATATTTTAAGTAAATCATTTAAAGAGCTCAACTCCGAAGAACTTTACGCTATTTTAGCTCTACGAATGGCTGTGTTTTGTGTGGAACAAGATTGTCCATATCAAGATGCCGATGGCTTAGACTTTAGATCGCAACACTTCTATAGTGGTGACGAAAATGAAGTTGTTGCCTATGCTCGTGTTATACCGCCAGAGCAGGGCAAATGCCATATTGGTCGAATTGTGGTGGCACAAAAAAGCAGAGGTCAAAAATTGGCAACTCAAATTATAAAAGCCTGTATTCAATACTGTAAAACACACTACCCTCAGAGCATAATTGAAATCTCAGCACAGTCCTATTTGTCAGATTATTATCAGTCTTTAGGCTTTAAAAGCACCGGCAAATTCTATTTAGAGGATGATATTCCGCACGAACAGATGCAAATTTCGGCTAATTAAGATAAAATCTCCTCATCTAAATTCATACAACATGTCAAAATCATTATGAACATACTAAAAATGCAAGAGCAAGATTTGCAAAACAAACGCGTTTTAATTCGAGAAGATTTAAATGTGCCAATAAAAGATGGCAAGGTTACAAGCGCAAAAAGAATCACTGCTTCTTTGCCAACAATTCAAGCAGCACTTGATGCTGGAGCTGCCGTTATGGTCATGTCACATTTGGGTCGACCAACAGAAGGTGAGTATGAAGATGAGTTTTCATTACAGCCGGTAGCAGACTATTTATCTAAAACACTAGAGCAAAAAGTTGAATTAATTAAAGACTGGGTAGGTGGTGTTGATGTTAAGCCAGGGCAACTTGTTTTGCTTGAAAATGTTCGATTTAATGTTGGTGAAAAAGCCAACGATGAAGAGTTATCCAAAAAAATGGCAGAATTGTGCGATATTTTTGTTATGGATGCTTTTGGAACAGCTCACAGAAAACAAGCCTCAACCTATGGTGTGGCGCAATTTGCACCAAAGGCTGTTGCAGGTCCGCTATTATATGGAGAATTAGAATCTTTAGGTAAAGCGCTAGATAATCCTGCTCGCCCAATGCTTGCTATTGTTGGCGGCTCAAAAGTGTCAACTAAATTGACCGTACTTGAAAGCTTATCGAAAAAAGTCGATCAACTTATTGTTGGTGGCGGTATTGCCAACACGTTTATTGCAGCTGCCGGTCACAATGTGGGCAAATCACTTTATGAGCCAGACTTAATTGAACAAGCACAATTTTTAATGAAACAAGCCATTGAACAAGGCCGAGAAATTCCTGTGCCAACAGATGTCGTCTGTGCAAAAGAATTCAGTGAATCTGCCGAAGCAGCAATTAAAGCGGTTGATGCGGTAGAAGACGATGACTTAATCCTTGATATTGGCCCTGAAACAGCAACAAAATTTGCTGAAATGGCACGTAAAGCAGGAACTGTTGTATGGAATGGACCGGTGGGTGTATTTGAAATCAATCAATTTGGCAATGGAACCGAAACGCTTGCTGCAGGAATAGCTGCCGGAGAAGGGTTTTCCATTGCTGGTGGTGGAGATACTTTAGCGGCAATCGACAAATACGATATTGAAAATCAAATATCCTATATCTCAACAGGCGGCGGTGCATTTCTAGAGTTTTTAGAAGGCAATGTGTTACCAGCGGTTGAAATACTAGAATCAAGATACGATACATAACACTTACAAAATAAAATCTAAGAGAGGTAATTATCCTCTGTTTAAAACAAACAAAACCACTGTAAAGTACAGTGGTTTTTCTAAAATAAGGTAAAAATAATGAACGTAGAACAGTTATTAGAAACTGCAGCAGCAATGGTTGCTCCCGGAAAAGGTCTTTTAGCCATTGATGAAAGCACAGGAACAATTGCCAAGAGACTGGCATCAGTTAATGTGGAAAATACAGAAGAAAATCGCCGTAAATACCGCGAAATGCTCTTAACAACTCCAGATCTAGGCGAATACATATCAGGTGCAATTTTATTTGATGAAACCATTCGCCAAGATGCATCAAATGGACAAAAGCTGGTTGATATTATGTTAGAAGCAGGTATTATCCCAGGTATAAAAGTGGATAAAGGAGCACACCCAATGGCAGGGTTTGAAGGTGAATTAATCACCGAAGGACTCGATGGGCTACGCGCTCGTTTAAAAGAGTATGCAGAACTAGGTGCGCGTTTTGCTAAATGGCGTGCAGTTATTACCATCACCGATGACTTGCCATCACAAGCCAATATTGAAGCCAATTGCCATGCCTTAGCACGCTATGCCGCATTATGCCAAGAAGCTGGAATTGTGCCAATTGTTGAGCCAGAAGTCTTAATGACAGGCGATCACGATATAGATACAGCCTATGATATTAATGAGTTAGCATTAAAGACCTTGTTTAGACACCTTTTTGAACACGATGTTCTCCTAGAAGGTTGTATCTTAAAACCATCAATGGTTGTAGCAGGTGATAGTTGTCCTGATCAACCTGGTGTTGAAGATGTTGCCGAAGCAACCGTCAACTGCTTGCTTAATTCTGTTCCAGCAAGTTTGGCAGGAATCGTATTTTTATCCGGTGGTCAAAGCGAAATTCAAGCCACAGAAAACCTCAATGAAATGAATACACTTGGTCCATTACCATGGCCACTAAGCTTTTCATACGGACGAGCTTTGCAAGCCAGTGCATTAAAAGTGTGGGGTTCAGACATAAACAAAAATGCCTCAGCAGCACAACAAGAGCTAGCACACCGTGCACGCATGAACTCTTTGGCAACTCAAGGTGAGTATAACGCTAACTTAGAGTCGTCATAAGAGTCGTCATAAAATCAGGTTTTATTAATTTATGAAAATAGCAGTAATCGGAAGTGGATACGTTGGCTTGGTAAGTGGTACTTGTTTTGCTCAAATGGGTAATAACGTCACCTGTGTTGATATAGACGAAGAGAAAATTGCCAAACTCAAACAAGGCATTGTACCAATTTACGAACCTGGTTTAGAGCGCATGGTGAAAGAAAACCACAGCAATAAATCACTGTTATTTTCATCTGATTTAAAAAGCTCCATCCAAGACGTACAACTGATATTCATTGCTGTTGGCACTCCTATGGGCGATGACGGAAGTGCTGATTTGCAACATGTCTTGGCTGTTGCAAAAAACATTGGTAAACACTTAAATCAATACACCGTAATAGTGGATAAATCTACTGTTCCTGTCGGTACTGCCGACAAAGTCAAAGCCACTATTCAAGAACAGTTAGATGAGCGTCAATCGAAAGTCACTTTTGATGTAGTCAGCAACCCAGAATTTTTAAAAGAAGGGGCTGCAATTGATGATTTCATGTGCCCGGACAGAGTCGTGGTTGGTGCCCAAAGCGAAAAAGCCTTAACCATTATGCGTGAATTGTATGCACCATTTATGAAGCACCATGACCGTTTTATTGCCATGGATATTCGCAGTGCAGAAATGACAAAGTATGCCGCCAATGCCATGTTAGCGACTAAAATATCCTTCATCAATGAAATATCAAACATCTGTGAATTGGTCGGAGCCGATGTTAACAAAGTACGAAACGGCATAGGCAGCGATAGCAGAATAGGCTACAGTTTTATTTATCCGGGTTGTGGATATGGCGGCAGTTGTTTTCCCAAAGACGTACAAGCACTGGTCAAAACATCCAAAGACAACGGTTATCACCCTGAGCTCCTGACCGCAGTCGAGTTGGTCAATAAAAGACAAAAGCACGTGCTTTCCAATAAAGTCATCTACCATTTTGGCGAAGACCTCAGCGGTCTAACTTTTGCTATTTGGGGATTAGCCTTTAAACCCGGCACCGATGACATGCGCGAAGCACCAGCTATCACCATCATTAACGAACTAACAAAACGTGGTGCAAAAGTCCAAGCCTACGATCCCAAAGCACGTCATGAGGCAGAAACACATTACCTCAAAGACAATAAAAACATTCGTTATTGCGACGAAAAATACCAAGCCCTAGAAAATGCAGACGCCCTATTACTCATCACCGAATGGCAAGAATTTCGTAGCCCTGATTTTGACAAAATAAAATCACTACTCAAAACCAACCTCTTCTTCGATGGCCGCAACCAATTCAACAAAAAACAAATGCACGAAAATGGTTTGGTTTATTTGCCTATTGGGGTAAAACAAAGCACTTAAAAGCCATTATGTTTCATATTTTGTACATTTAAACAGTTTATGTGTATAATATGATACATTATGAAAGTATCGCAATCCAAAACATTCTTAGCAATTGATAGAATATTGCCAATTTTAGGTGAAAATATTAAATTGGCGCGATTACGCCGAAAATTTTCAATGCAACAAGTTTCGCAAAGAGCCAATATAAGTCGCTCAACATTAATTCGTATCGAAAAAGGAGATAGCGGTGTTTCAATAGGTAAATATCTACAAGTCTTAATCGTGTTAAAACTTGAGAATGATATTTTACTGGTAGCAAAGGATGATGTGCTTGGACGCAAACTTCAAGATATTGGCTTAAAAACAAAAAAACGAGCGCCAAAGAGAGTGGAATAAAAAATGTCTAATTCCAGAAAATACATTTATGTTTATGCGGATTGGTACGAACTTGGTGGTGCAACTTTTATGGGAACTTTATCCGTTGACAGAGTCCGAGGTAATGAAGTTTTTGCTTTCAATTATGACGAACGTTGGCTCACAAGTGGTAATGCTCAACAACTAGACCCTGAATTACAACTCTATTCTGGTGAACAGTTTCTTGGCGAAGGTAAAAGCAATTTTGGTGTTTTTACGGATTCATGTCCTGATAGGTGGGGTCGATTATTAATGAAACGACGTGAAGCCATAATAGCAAGACAAAACAATCAAGTGGTAAAAAAATTATGCGAAAGTGATTATTTATTAGGTCTATTTGATGGTAATCGCATGGGAGCATTACGGTTTAAAAGTGATCCAAAAGGTGAGTTTTTAAATGATAATAATCAGTTGGCAACACCACCATGGTCAAACCTTAGAGAATTAGAGCAAGCTAGTTTGCACTTGGAAGAAGATGGAGTTGAAAACACGAGCGATTATCTAAAATGGTTAAATATGCTTATTTCACCCGGCTCATCATTGGGTGGAGCTCGCCCCAAAGCCAGTGTATTAGATGAGCAAAAAAACCTGTGGATTGCAAAATTCCCAAGTCGATACGATGATGGAGATACCGGAGCATGGGAGATGGTTGCTCATGCTATAGCTGTTAATGCTGGCGTTGAGATGTCTGAGTGCATCGTAAAAAAATTCAACAACGCTAGTCACACCTTTTTAACCAAACGGTTTGACCGAACAACCGATAACAAAAGAATCCACTTCTGTTCAGCAATGACCTGTTTAAATAAAATTGATGGGCAGGATGATAGTAGTTATTTGGAGTTAGCAGAATTTATTTCGATTAATGGTTGCAGAGTTAAGCACGACTTAGAACAACTGTGGAGAAGAATGGTGTTAAGTATTTGTATTTCAAACACAGATGATCACCTAAGGAACCACGGATTTATTCTAAAAAATAATGGGTGGCAACTTTCACCAGCCTATGATATTAATCCAATAGCCGATGGAGAAGGATTGAATTTAAACATTAATGAATATGATAATTCCCAAGATTTAGATTTGGCCTTATCAGTTATTAGTCATTTTCGCCTTAATCACAAAAGAGCAAAGGAAATTATTAAGCAAGTCACTAATGCCACTTCAAATTGGCGAGTCATTGCCACAAGATATGGACTGTCTTCATTAAGCCAAGATTTAAAGGCGCGTGCTTTTAGGGTTATAACAAATCAATAAAAAATAATTTTTCGCCTGTAAAAAACCTAATAAGGTCTCACATTTTTACAAAAGTAGATATAAACGTAGTCATGTGAATTAAAAATATAGCTATGAGTTTGATTATTCCAAAAGATATAATAGTTTTTTCGTTAATTAATAGAACACCTCGATGATAAAGATATATTTAGCTACGATTTTCTTGGTTACTGCAACAACATGTTATTCTCAAAATCCAGATGACTCTGTAATGATTAAAAGTTACTCAAGCTTAGAATTTTTAATTCCTGTAAATAATTATGCCCAATTCATAAATTCAGATATGTTGATGAATTCAATTAGATTAGACAAAAATGAAGAAATAATTTTGCAATTTATATCTCTTCCATCTTTTGATAAAACATCAGTTACTTCAATTATCCATAATTTCAAAGACAACATTTATAAAATCCAACATAACTATTGGAAAAAGGGAAAGATAAAAATAAGGGAAAATAATGCTGTTACTAAACAAAGAGAAATCAATACAGCAATAGCCAAGCAAATAAATCAGATCTATGAAAACATGCTTATTAAAGTCCACTACCCTAAAACAAATAAAAACTTTGATGGCATGGATGGAACAATATATCAATTTTACGTTAATGGTGAAGTATATGGGCAGATGTATGGTCAAACATGGTCTCCAAAAGATGGTACTAATACAGACTATTTGGTAAAAGCCTCTCAACTTTTATCTCAATTTGTTAACAATAAAATAGATGAACAAAAATTAAAGTTGAAATTGTTAGATTTTAAAAGTAAAATCTTAAACGATCAAATGAAGCAATCTGATTACCTAGACATGTATTCGATGTGTGATTCAGAGCTAATCCCTCCATTTATTGCTTATGGTTCTATTGCAATTCAGGAATTGGCTCAAGATAAAAAATTAGAAGAGTTTCAAGTGGGTGGGGTATTAACAATTTGGCGATTAAAGGCTTGTGACTTATTGGACAATGAAATTGATTTGCTTGATTCTACATTAGAAGCAATTGGAAATGAGTGCAAGGAATTCATTCAATTAAGTGGCACAAATGAACAAGATTACATTTTAGAAACAAATAAAATTCTTAAGAATAAAGAAGCATCAGTTGCTGTGTTGAGTTGGGCAGTTAAACGAAAAAATTCTAACACTTCTTCACATGTTGTAATTGCATCTGATGGCAATGAAGAAATGCGTGTAGAATATAAGGGTTATGGATATATAAATGACAATGCGAAGTCATTCTGCAAAAAATCTCAAAAAGGGGTAATTAAATTTACTAGATACTAAATTAATAACGATTTAACTATATTTATTAAATCTGTGTAATCTGTGCATTCTGCGGATATAATAATCTTTTCATTTAAAAACAATCAATTGAACAAAAAAGCAATCTTTCTTATGGGGCCAACAGCGGCGGGGAAAACCGATGCGGCGATATTTTTGCATGAAAAATACGGTTGCGATATTATTTCGGTGGATTCGGCTTTGGTTTATCGGCAGATGGATATTGGGACAGCCAAGCCGGATGAACAAACTTTAATTAAAGCACCACATGAATTGGTGGATATTATTGACCCATGGGAATCGTACTCTGCAGCTAATTTCGTCAATGATGCTTATAAGTTAATGGAACAGTCGCGAAATGATGGAAAAACGCCTCTTTTGGCAGGTGGTACGATGATGTATTATCGTAGCTTGCAACAAGGGTTGTCTAAATTACCTGATGCCGATGCAGTAATTCGTGCAGAACTTGAACAAACCGCCAAAGAAATTGGTTGGGATGGATTGCATCAACGCTTAACTCAAATTGATCCAGATTCTGCTGCACGCATTAATAAAAACGATCCACAACGCATTGGACGGGCTTTAGAAGTTCATGCCATTACCGGTCAAACCATGACGCAGTTACATCAACTCGACCAAGGCAATAAACTGGATTATGATGTATTAAAAATTGTCATTGCTCCTGAGCGAGCTTTGTTGCATAAACGCATTGAACAACGGTTTGAGATTATGCTCAAACAAGGTTTTATCGAAGAAGTTGAAGGGTTAAAAGCTAATCCTAAGATAACTTTTGATATGCCATCCATGCGTTGTGTGGGCTATCGTCAGGTCTGGCA
>JALWML010000568.1 GCA_027083915.1 Lysobacterales bacterium
TGAATTCTCCGTAAGTGGACTCGATGTCAAGAAAGTAGTGGATTTCAATATTCCTTTTATGGAACTCCCTGATGGTACATTTGATACGGCTTTATTAGCTCTTGAAGATATGATTAAAAGATTAAGAGATTTATCTAATCAAACTAAATGGATTACTGTCTGCGCGCAGGGTTATGGCGGAAAGTCTGATTTATATCATATGGCTGAAATTAGAATTCTTAATGATAGTATTGAATCTGATTTGTCTATTCATGAGCTGCTCAGTAATTTTGATATGAAAGCAGCATCCTCATTGGAAGTAGCTACTTTTTTAGATAAGTTATTTAGGGAAGATTTAGGAATTCTACCCTTTCCTGGCGAAGGCGATGATTATGCTGTGGGTGCAGAGTGGTAAATTATTTCTAGGCAAAACTTACTATTTGAATGTTTAAGTTATTTTGATAACCAACTCGTTCCAAATCTTGTGGGTAAGACCACCTAACTGATTTTTAATAACTATTTTTCGCGTTCCTTGGCTTTTACAAAATTATCTTATTGCTTTATCCTCAAAAAAAAGTCAAAATATCAGCCATTAGATAACGGTAAAATTACCATGATTGATTACAAAAAATTAGCCGCTAAAGGTGTGCAAAAACTAAGTCCTTATATTCCGGGTAAACCTATTTCTGAATTGGAACGTGAGATGGGAATTTCTAACATTATCAAGCTGGCTTCCAATGAGAATCCTTTGGGTTCTAGCCCCTTAGCTATCAAAGCCATGCAGGATGTTATTGGTGAGATTGAACTGTATCCTGATGGTAATGGTTTTGCATTGAAAAAAGCCTTGGCAGCTAAGCATAATGTCGATATGGATTGCATTACTTTGGGTAATGGTTCTAATGATGTTTTGGTTTTATTGGCTGAAGCTTTCTTGTCACCTGAGCTAAATGGTGTCTATTCACAGTATTCCTTTGCGGTTTATCCTATTGCCATTCAAGCAGTTGGAGCGGTGCATAAACAGATTCCTGCACTGAGTTGGGAAACTGATTCTCCTCTAGGTCATGATTTAGATGCGATGTTGACTGCGATTGATGATAAAACACGCATTGTCTTTATTGCTAACCCAAACAATCCAACGGGTAATCACTTATCTGAAAAAGAATTAAAAGGTTTTATTGCTCAAGTTCCCGAAGATGTGATTGTGGTGGTTGATGAAGCGTATTTGGAATATTCGGATGCGGATGAACAAGTTGATGCCAGCAAGTGGTTAAATGAATTTCCAAACCTTGTCGTTACACGCACTTTTTCAAAGGCTTATGGTTTAGCTGGTTTGCGTGTTGGTTACGCTTTGAGTAACCCTGATATTGCTAATGTTATCAATCGTATACGTCAACCTTTTAATGTCAATGCTCTTGCCTTAGTTGCTGCCGAACATGCTATTGGCGACAAAGAGTTTTTAGACAAATCTTTAAAAGAAAATGCCCAAGGGTTAAAAATACTTGCGCAAACTTGTAACAACTTAAATTTACGTTTTGTGCCCTCTAAAGGTAATTTCTTATTGATTGACTTTCAGCAAGATGCGGCACCAATTTATACCGAATTGTTAAAACGAGGCATTATTACACGACCAGTTGCCAATTATGGTTTAACCGATGCCTTACGCATAACCATCGGTACGCAAGAACAAATGAATCGTTTAGATAAAGCTATGGAGCAAGTCATGGAGCATGTGCGTGGTTGAAATTAAAAATACGCTCACTTCAACACCTGTTGAAAATTTAACGGTCACTCAATCGGTTCGAGTACCGGGTGACAAATCCATTTCGCACCGTTCGATGATATTGGGTGGAATTGCTCAGGGCACCACGCAAGTCACTGGTTTTTTAGAATCAGCTGATTGTATCGCCACCATGAAAGCCATGCAGTCCATGGGTGTTAAGATTGAAAAAGAGGGTGATAAATACCTCGTACATGGTGTCGGTAAGCAGGGTTTAAAAGCACCTGCTGATGGTATTATTGATTGTGGAAATTCAGGAACAGGTATGCGTTTGCTCTCTGGTGTGATGGCAGCTCAAAGTTTTGATTCAACCATCACAGGTGATGCATCGCTTAATTCACGTCCAATGACACGTATTACCAAACCTTTAGCGATGATGGGAGCACAAGTTCAGGCGACAAAAGCAGGCACTGCACCGATTAAGTTTAGTGCTGTTGAACATTTAAAAGCAATAAACTACCAATCACCTGTTGCCAGTGCCCAAGTTAAGTCCTGTGTTTTGTTGGCAGGCTTGTACGCACAGGGCGAGGTGAGTTTAACCGAACCAAAATTATCCCGTGATCACACTGAAAACATGCTGCGTGGCTTTGGTTGTGAATTGCAATCAAAAGATTTAACAGTGACCATGCAAGGCGGGCAAAGCTTAACTGCCACCGATGTTATTGTGCCCGCAGACATTTCATCAGCGGCATTTTTTATGGTTTTAGCGTGTTTACTACCAAATTCAGCAATTACTTTTAAAGATTTATGTGTGAATCCATCGCGAACAGGGGTAATTAGTATTCTGCAATTGATGGGTGCGGATATCGAATATACCAATCAAAGCACCAATGCAGGTGAACAAATCGCCGATGTGGTGGTTAAATCATCACAATTAAAAGGCATTGATATACCACACGAATACATTGCCTCAGCGATTGATGAATTTCCTATTCTCTTCATTGCAGCAGCACTGGCTCACGGCGAAACACGCTTGACAGGTGCTATGGAACTTCGCAAGAAAGAAAGCGACAGAATAACCGCTATGGCTCAAGGTATGACAATTTTAGGGGTAAAATGTCATGAATTAGCCGATGGTATTGTGATTCAAGGTGATTCAATATTAACGGGAGGAATTGTCGATAGTGATGATGACCACCGCATTGCCATGAGTTTTCTGATTGCTGGGCAGTTTGCTAGTGGTGTAATTGAAGTCAAAAATTGTGAAAACATCATGACCTCGTTTCCTAACTTTATAACAATTTGCCAAGATTTGGGTTTGAAAATTGGATAAATGTTTTATTTAACATTAAATTAATGTCGTTAGCTTTATTATGGCTTTGTAACTTTTAAGGCGACAAGTCGTTTATAAGAGAATGATATTAAATTTATTGAGGTGTTCTGTGAAAATATTACTATTGTTATTTATTAGCATTAATGTGTGGGCAGTAAGTGACGAGGCGATTGAATCGGCTTTTAAGAACAATGACACGACAATCATTGAGAAACTTGTCAAACAAATAAATAGGGGAGATGATAATTACAATAAACGTGATTTTTATATGGCTCGAATTTATTTTCGTAAAGATGAGTTAGAGAAAGCTGAAGATTATTTAGAAAAAGCCTTAAAAGCCTATCCGCATGCAGAAACTTACAACCTAGCTGGCGGTATCTATGGAACACAAGCTGGTCAAGCTAGTATTTTTTCTAAACTCGGTTATGCCAAAAAATCTAAGAAATACCTACAAAAAGCCTATGAAGCAGATCCAACAAATGTCGGTTATATCAGTGGATTAATTCAATTTAATATCCAAGCACCTGGTCTTGCAGGTGGAGATATGGATGCTGTAGAACCCTTGTTAAAACAAATGGAAAAGTATGATAAGAAACAAGCAATTACTCTACGGGTTCAATATTTAATTGAAGAAGAGGATGAAGAAACTGCTTTAGCGTATTTAGATAAAGAAATTAGTAAAAATCCCAACGACTTAAATTTGCTTTTTTCCAAAGGTTATCTTTTAAGCACAATGGATGAAGAAGACAAAGCCGTAAGTGAATACAAGAAAGTGATTAATCAAGAAGCGACATCTGTTGCGAATACCAAAGCACGGTTTGACGCACTTTATCAACTCGGGCGATTGGCTTCAATGGAGAAAAAATGGTTAACCGAAGGACGAGATGCTTTTATCGAATTTATTAAACATGAAAAAATAGATGGAACGCCTTCTAAATCGTGGGCACACTACCGTTTAGGCTTAATTTATAAAGCACTGAAACAAAATAAACGAGCTCAAGAATCATTTAATCAATCACTTGCCTTAAATCCTGATAAGGAATTGAAAAAGAGAATCGAAAAAGCCATGCCTTGATTATTTAGAAATACATCTAGGTTTGGTTCCACCAAACAATTTAGCACTGTTTTATAATCGAGGCATCTAAAATAATACTTGTTTGATGGAACCAAACCTATAATAATATCCATGTTGTGAAATTTGACACTTTTTGTTACACTGTTTGACACTAATTTAAGGGCATATTAATCTATGACATGGATAAAAACCATAAAATTCACAGAAGCAAAGGGCAGTCTTCTAAAGCTCTATAATCAAGTCAAAGGACCTGATGATAATGTGGATAATATTATGTTGGCGCATTCACTGCGACCACATACCATGCAAGGGCACATGACTTTGTATAAATACACGATTCACCACCCAAAGAATAGCATTGAAAAATGGTTTTTGGAGTGTGTTGGTGTTTATGTCAGCTTATTAAATGAATGTTACTACTGTGTTGACCATCACTTTAGTGGTATGAGCCGTTTAATCGGAGATCAATCGGTTGCAGATGAGATTAAAAAAGAACTAGAAACAGAAAACTATAAACAATTAAATGCTCGACAAATAGCCGCATTAACTTATGCAAAATCATTGACAAAAACGCCATCGAAATTAACTCAAGAATCAATAGAGTTGATGCGAAATAAAGGTTGGAGTGATGGTGAAATTTTGGAAATCAATCAAGTGGCTTCGTATTTTAACTATGCCAACCGCACAGTACTGGGTCTAGGGGTGAATACTGATGGCGATATCATTGGCTTATCACCGAATAATTCTGATGATGTTAATGATTGGAATCATCAGTAGAAACAGTGAACAAATATGAAAAATCTCTTTATTACCGTTTTAATTTTAGCATTGTTAAGTTGTAACATTTTGAAAATACAAAACATAAGTAAAAGTAGGTATGAATTATCAGGAATTTACGTTGAAGGTAATATTGCAATTGATAGAGCTAGAAGTTTAATTGACTTTGCAAAGAGATGTTCGAATTTCTCATGTTTTCCAAATCAAGAAGAAGTAGAGTCTTGGCATGTATCAATATTTAAAAATTATAAAAATATTGAATCGATTTATCGTGTAAAGAAGGGTACTTATAAAATAACAATTATAGAATACGAATCAGAAGTATTGTACTTATTTGTGAAAGTCAACCAAGAAAATAAAATTGAATTGGTTGATTTTTCAACAAGTTCAATGGAGATTGAACGCAACCCTTTTATTAATGAAACTAATTAAGGGTTGAAGTGATTATAAGATATTTGTATTAGCTACGTTACTAGTATCGTGTTGGACTTAGATGCTAATAGCTACAATGTTAATGATTGGAATCATAAATAATTACAAATCAATCGCCATACCTTCATAGGCAAAATTATAACCTTGTTCTTTAACTTCTTTTTGCGCAACACTGCCTTTTTGTAATAAAGGATTACTGTGGTTGAAGTGGATGAATATCACTTTGGCTTTGTCTTTTTTCGACATGCTATTAAATAAAATCATGCTTTCTTCGACAAAAGGGTGAGGTATTTCGCTCATATCACGATTGGGAATTTCGCCATTGGCATAAAACGTTGCATCAAGCAGGGCATAATCCACTTTTCTGATTTCTTCAACAATGGATAAATCCCATTTTTGCCATTTGTTTATATCGGGAATAAACAGGGCTGTTTTATGCGGACCTTTTATCTTAAATCCAACGGTTTCTGAAAACTCATCACGGTGAGGAACAATCAGTGGGGTGATTGAAAGATTATCACTTAGTTTAACTGCGTGTTGGTTTTGTAAAGGCTGTAAAATAATGTTTTTCAGCGTAACCAACTGACTCCAAGGGCCATTTTTAATCAGAAATTCTGTCATTTTAGGCATGGCATAAACATTAACATTTTTTGTGCCAGCCGCTTCTCGCCCAAAATGCATCAATCCCGTGTAATGTCCAATATGGGCATGAGTTAAAAAGATGCCTGCAAATTCAAATGTGTTATCAATGAATTGATGCAAATTATACATCTGTTGCCTAACATCAGGAGTGGCTTCCATTAAGTATTTTTTTTGTGCATTGACATCCACAATGCCCAATGAAACTGCCATCTTCTTTAGATGAACATTTTTCCAAGCTGGCATACAATGCGGTTTATAACAATTAAGCTGTGGATAACCTGCATCTTGAGTAATGCCTAGCACAATTAATTTAACCTTATCAGTGTTTTCAGCATGGCTGATTGATGAGATAAAGAGCAGGAAATATAATAAAGAGCTTTTCATACTTGATTGCACATTTGACCGTAGTCAATTTATTGTTTGAATGGATGTTTATAATAACATGTCTGATAAAACGTACTTAAACTTATGATCAATTCTCAACTTATTAATCCACAAAGCATCGTTGTTGTTGGCGCTTCCAATGATTTGCGTAAGGCTGGTGGCAAAATGTTGCACAATATCATCGAAGGTGATTTTAAAGGTGCTTTGATGGTGGTGAATAAGAGAGAAAGTAGGGTGCAAGAACAGAAGTCTTATCATTCCATTGAAGACTTACCACAAGTTGATTTAGCTATTCTGGCAATTGCTGCACCTCATTGTCCAGGAGTTATTGAGGAATTAGCAAAAAACAAAAATACCAAGGCATTTATTGTTATCTCAGCAGGTTTTAGTGAATTAAATGAAACCGGTGCCCAACTCGAACAACAAATGATTGATGTCGCCAACAAGTATAACGCGGCTTTATCCGGTCCTAATTGTATTGGCATTATTAATCAAAATTACCACGGTGTTTTCACCACACCGATACCCGTACTAGACAGTAAAAATGGCTGTGATTTTATTTCAAGTTCAGGAGCGACCGCTGTCTTTTTGATGGAAGCTGGGATGCAAGTGGGATTGCGTTTTTCCAGTGTTTACTCAGTAGGTAATGGCAATCAAATTTGTGCAGAGGATTATCTCCAGTATTTGGATGAAACTTTTGACGATAAAACCAGTTCCAAAAGTATTATTATGTATTTGGAGAATATTAAAAAACCGCAACAATTGCTTAAAAATGCCACCTCTTTAATTGCTAAGGGATGCCGTATTGCTGCGATTAAAGCAGGTGTTACCGATGCAGGCTCTCGCGCTGCCAGTTCTCACACCGGAGCGATGGCAACATCTGATATGGCAACACGCGCCTTATTTCGCAAGGCAGGTATTGTTTATTGCAGTTCGCGTGAAGAGCTTATTTCTATTGCTTCGGTTTTTTCTTATAAAAAATTAATTGGCAAAAATATTGCCGTTATAACCCATGCCGGTGGTTCTGCTGTGATGCTAACCGATGCTTTGGCAAAAGGTGGCTTACAGGTGCCATTGATTGAAGGAAAGGATGCCGATGATTTATTGGAGTATTTACACTTGGGTTCATCTGTTTCCAACCCTATTGATTTTTTAGCCACAGGAACAGCCGAGCAACTGGGTATTATTATTGATTATTGTGAACATAAATTCGACTTTATAGATGCCATGGTCGTGGTTTTTGGCAGTCCTGGATTGTTTGATGTGGAAAACGTTTATAAAGTACTCAATGTCAAAATGGATGTCTGTAAAAAACCTATTTTTCCAGTATTGCCCTCATTGGTTAATGCGCAAAAAGAAATACAGTATTTTCTATCCAAAGGGCATGTTAATTTTCCTGATGAAGTGATACTCGGTAAAGCTTTATGTGAAAGTTATTTTACGGGTGATCCGATTGATACCGAAATTGTTGATTATGGTATTGATGAACAAGTCATTAGAGAAATTATAAAAAACAATAAAAGTTCAGATGGTTATTTAAGCAGTCATGAAAATAATGCCATTCTTGATTGTTTGAAAATTCCAAGAGCGCAAGAAATCAGTGCCAAAACACAACAGCAAGTTGTTGAATCTCTAGAAAAAATTGATTTTCCAGTGGTGATGAAAGTTGTTGGATCTTTGCATAAATCTGATGTGGGAGGTGTTGTGCTAGATATTAAATCACACGATGTATTGCTTGCCCACTTTAAGGAAATGATGCAAATACCTGATGCTCAAGGAGTATTGATACAACAACAATTATCAGGTGTTGAATTGTTTATCGGTGTCAGTTATGAAAAAGATTTTGGGCATTTATTGTTGATGGGTCTTGGTGGCATATTTGTGGAAGTCTTGGGTGACATTAAAGTATGTCTATGCCCATGCACCAAAAAGGAAATACTTTACCGATTAAAAAACTTAAAGGGTTATCCTTTATTGCAAGGTATCCGAGGCAAAAGGGGTGTTGATTTAAATGCATTCGCTGAAATTATTCAAAAAATCAGTTATCTCACGCAAATAATGCCAGAAATTCAAGAGTTGGATATTAATCCTTTACTTGGAGAAGGTGAAAAAATCTTTGCTGTTGATATGCGCCTAAGAATTAAGAGTAAATAAAAAAAGCGTCCATTAGGACGCTTTTTATAGAGATGCTTTTGAGGTTTATAAATCGAGTTGTTCAACACCTTGCTTAAAGACTATATCAACTGGGATGTTATTTAGTCTATCCAGTGCGGCTTTAAGAGCAGGAGAGATATTGCCCTTTTCATTAACCCATTTCTCAACACCGTCGTAATCGCCGTTGCCTTGTAAAGTCAAAATCTTTTGCGATAAGGTCTCGATTGCTTTTGACATTTTTTCTGGGTTAACTGAATAAAAACCAGTCTTATCATCGTAAGAAAAGGCTCCATTTTCAGCAAAATAGTTAAAGCGTAACATATTGGCAACACCGTGAGCAGAAGATGAACCAAAGCGAACTGAGCGGAAGATGCCAGCCATAAAGGTCACGTAGTTATCCATGATTTGACCTTCGGTTAGTTCACCCATTTTAAATAGTTTTTCAACCATATAAAGACCTAAGATGTCAGCTTTGCCTTCTTCTTGAGCTGAGGCAAATTGTTTTAAGGCGGTACGTACACTGCCTTTGCCATTGATTGTCTCTTTGATGCCTAAGCCGTGTGCCACTTCATGAAACATGGTATTGCCGAAAAAAGCAGGGAAGGTGATGTATTTCCTTTGTTCGGGTGCAACCAATTCATTGGCAATAGGTGTTAAAATTTTCTCAAACTTCGCTTTCATGGCATTTTTTAATTGCAAACGGCGCGAGCCTTTAGCCAATTGAACGCTTTCATCATTGGGTAAATTAATGGCAATAGTTTTAGAACCTGCATTAGAATGTCCTGCATAATACAACACATCATAAGCGTTCAAATCGGAATCAGTACCTGGAGTTTCAGTTTTGTATTTGGCTTCAATCGGTAATTCACGTTGCAATTGCGGTAAAAGGGCTGCAAATTTCGCCAGTTTCTCACTCCATGATTTGTCTTTGATAAGGACATAAGCTTCATAAGCTGCTTTATAGCCAAATAGTCTGTCTTCATAGGTTTCAATTGGACCGACAACAAAGTCAATGCTATTTGATTTCATATCCATCCATGCCATGTCGCTGGGTTTGAAGTCATCGGTTAATAAAGCATCGGCACGCAGTGTTAAGTATTTTTTGAAGCCTTCATCTTCTGCTAATAAAGCCGCTTGCTTGAGTAGTTCTGAAGCTTTTTGTAATTGCTTTGAGTAGGTCTCATGATAAAACTTCGAAATCAACTTATTGTTTTTATCACGTTTTAAAACAGTATAAAGATTGGTTTTATTGGCATCTGTTGAGGCTTCAAACTCTTCTTTTGTCATGTTGTGAGGGTAAAAGTTTGCACCCAAGCTTTTTTCTGGGTAGTTTGGAATCAAAATTTTGTCACCGTTTAATCTATCCCAAGGACCATAATTGATGTCAGCTAATCGGCGTGCATTATCATCGTTGATTTCCATCAAAAATGTTTCTTTGTCACCATAGGCTTGTAACCAAAATAGTTCATCCATAATTTTGGCAATATCAATTAAAAGAGGCAACATCTTCTTTTGATTGTCACTCAAATGCGATAGATCAGTTTTAAGGGTAAACTCAGCATAAATATCTTCAACTCGAGGTAAGGTACTCCAATCAGGTCGAGGGGTATAAACTTCAGGTGTCTTTTTAATAACAACAGATTCTGCTATTGGTTTTTTCTTAACGGATTCTTGTGTTTGTTTATTGTC
>JALWML010000569.1 GCA_027083915.1 Lysobacterales bacterium
AAATATACCTTATTTTATTAGATAATTCTGGTGTAAAACTTATTCCTCATCATGCCAGTTTTGTTGATAAAAATTCTGTAATTGCTAATGGTAAAAATTATACTGCTGCAAGAATATTAATAGCGACAGGAAGCACTCCTTTTTACCCAGAAATTAAAGGTATTGAGCATACAATAAGTTCGAATGAAGCTCTGTCCTTGAAACAATTGCCAAAAGAAATGACAATAATGGGAGCTGGTTATATTGCTGTAGAATTTGCCTCCATTTTCAACTCTTTAGGAGTAAAAGTTAATTTAGTTTATCGTGGTGATAAATTATTGCGTGGTTTTGATCAGGACGTAAGAAATTTTGCTCAGGAAGCTTTTATTAAAAATGGCATGAATGTTATTTTAAATTCTAACATTATTGAAATCAAAAAGGGCAATAATCAGTTCGAAGTATTAATGGATTCAGATATGTGTTTGAAAAAACAAGATGTAATTCTTTGCGCAACTGGGCGCATTGCCAATACACATAATCTTGGCTTAGAAAATTTGCAAGTTAACCTAAAGTATAACGGTCAAATCCAAGTGGATAGCGAACAAAACTGTGGTCCTGATTCAGTTTTTGCTGTTGGCGATGTGTGTAATAACGATAACCTGACTCCAGTAGCAATAAAAGAAGGAAATTTATTAATGGATAGGTGGTATGGAAATGGTAATACTTATGTTGAATATGATTATCTGCCAAGTACTGTTTTTTCACAACCTGAAATTGGTTCTTGTGGTTTTACTGAAGAACTGGCACAAGAGCATTTTGGTGAAATAGTGACTTATAAGAGCACTTTTAGGGCGATGAAATATGCCATGACAGATATTCAAGACCAAACATTCATGAAATTAATAGTTGCTAAAGAAAGTGATTTGGTTGTTGGTTGTCATATTGTCGGTGCTGATGCTGGCGAAATGATACAAGGTTTTGCTGTAGCAATTAAGCAAGGAATTACAAAAGAAAAATTAAACCAATGTATCGGAATTCATCCGACTTCTGCTGAAGAATTGGTAACAATGAAATAAATGAGGCTTAATCTAATGAAAAAAACTCTATTAATAACTCTTTTTTACTCTCTTCAACTTTTTGCTGTTGAGGGTATGTGGCAACCCCATCAATTATTGAGTTTAGCTGAAGATGTCAAAGCAAAGGGGATAGAAATTCCTGTTGAAAATATATCTGAATTAAATAAACACCCAATGACTGCAATGGTTTCATTGGGGTTTTGTTCTGCTTCATTTGTTTCTGATGCGGGATTGATTATTACTAACCACCATTGTGCTTATGGTGCTGTACAGTATAACTCAACTCCAGAAAATAATTTAATCAATAATGGCTTTTATGCACAAGAGTTGTCTGATGAATTGCCCGGAGGTCCTGGATTGTATGTATATGTTACGCAAGATATCAAAGACATTAGTCAACAAATGATTGAGTCATTAGATGGTTTACATGCTCAAGCGCGCTATGATGAGATGGATAAACAGGAAAAGAGATTTGTTAGTTCTTGTGAAACAAAAGAGGTTTATCGCTGCAGTGTTAGGGCTTTTCATGGTGGTTTAAAGTTCTATCTTATCAAGCAGTTACAAATAAAAGATGTACGGTTAGTTTATGCACCAAATGATTCAATTGGGAAATACGGAGGTGATATTGATAATTGGATGTGGCCTCGTCATACAGGTGATTTTTCATTTTTAAGGGCTTATGTTTCCCCAACAGGTGAGTCTGTTGAATTTTCTCAAGATAATATACCTTACCATTCAACTTCATATTTGCAGGTAAATTCTAAAGGTTTGGAAGAGGGGGATTTTGCTATGGTTTTGGGTTATCCTGGTCGGACATCTCGACACAAATTGGCTCAAGAAATTGAGTCTTCCATATTATGGCGTTATCCAAAAGTCATTAAGAGTTATAAAAAATATATAGAGCTCATAGAAAAAGAATCGGCAATTCGCCCAGAAGTGGGTGTTAAGTATGCAAGCACAGTAGCTGGAATTAACAACTACATGAAGAATTCTGAAGGTATGCTTGATGGTTTTAAAAACCCTTTACCATTACAAAAAAAAATAAAAGCTGAGAAAAAATTCAAGCAATGGCTGAAGGAAAAGGATAAAAAAAAGGCTTCTCAAGCTTTACAGCAATTAACTGAATTATTAGCACGCAAGAAAGCGCATAGAGAAAGAGACTATTATATAGGGCAATTTCGTCGTGGAACTTTGATTTCTACTGCTCATCGCTTATACCGTTTAGCTATAGAAAAGAACAAAGAAGATAAGGATAGAAATAGCAGCTACCAAAAACGTAACTGGCAAAGAATTGCCAAT
>JALWML010000570.1 GCA_027083915.1 Lysobacterales bacterium
CCTTTGGTTTATTCATATTTCATCCTTAATAAATTTTTTAGCGAACTTTCAATTATGGCATTTAATAAGACCTAAAGCGTTATTTTCCAATAATTGTACAATACAATTGGCTTGGTCTATTTTTAGATTGAAATTAGGGTAATAATTTAAATTGATCTACTTTACAGCTCAAACTAAGCCTCTTTCCTCTTCAGCAACAACCGATACATCGCGGGTACGACCAGTAAACTCATAAATGTTGAGACCAGTAAGCCTGATATTATTGTCCATGCTAGAGGTGGCCATAGGGTGCTTTTGGTGATGACAAGTGGGAATAATCCTGCTACGGTTGTGATGGTTGTCAGTAAAATTGGGCGTGCTCGGCGTTGAACTGCATTAATGATTGCTTGATTAAATTCTATGGCTTTATCGAGGTTCTTTTGGATTAAATCCAGTAGCACGATGGCGTTATTGACGACGATTCCGATTAATGCCAATACACCGAGTATTGAGGTGAATCCAAAGGTGGTGTTGGTTAATAGCAATCCAATGGGAACGCCTGCAAATGCCAGTGGGATGGTGATAAGGATAATTCCAACCTTGATAAAAGAGTTAAATTCTATCAATAAAAACATCAGCAATAATATCATACCAATGGGCACAGCGGCTCCTAGTGATTTATTGGCTTTGCTTGATTCAACTGTTGTGCCAGCTATTTGCACTGAAACACCTGCTGGCAAGTCTAGTGCTTTGATTTGTGGTGTTAAATGGTCTAAGACTCCAGCATAAGTTGTTCCATCTTGAATTTCTGAGAAAATTGAGGCTGTACGCTGTAAATCAAAGTGGTGAATCGCTGCGGGCAACCATTCTAACTTCACATCGACTAAATCTCTAATTGAAATAACTTGACCGTTCAAATGCAGTTGGATATTTTCTATTTGGTTAATGGGAAAATCCAATCCATCTTTATGGCGTAAAACGATATTTACAGGATTATCTGATTGGCGGTATTGACCAATGATTAAACCACCTGTAGCCAGTCCTATTGACTGCGCGACTTGTTTGCGCGTAATATTGTATTGATTCAGCATTTTGTCTTTAAAGTCCAAACGGTAACTCGGCAGACCGATTCCTAGATTGTTACGAACATCACGTGTTCCTTCTGCATTGACTATCAGTTCTTGAATACCATGCAAAGTTTGACTTAATAATTCTCTGTCTTTAGCAAATACTTTAATCTCGATTGGCGCTGTTACGGGTGGTCCCTGCCCTAATCTTTTGGCTATGATTTCGACATTTGGATACAGTGGTTTTATTTCATCGTTTATCCATTTAATAAAGTTTCCGGCATTACTGGCTTCATCCAATTCCACATCTATTCGAGATAGATTGGGCGAACGGGGTTTTTCGACTAGGTTGTAATAGAAGTTTGGTCCTGAATTGCCACTGAAAGTATAAGCATGTTTGATATGCGGTTGCTTTAATATCTCTAGCGATAACTCTCTTGCAATCGCAGTATTATGTCGCAGGTGTGTTCCCTCTGCGAAAGTTAAGTCCACGATTATTTGGTTTCTGTCTGTACTTGGGAAAAAATCTTTTTTAACAAACTGAAATAGCGCCATTGATACAGTGATAAAGACAAGGGAAACCAACAAGACAACAACTGGACGTTTAGTCGCTATTTGTCCAAAGGCTTTGCCCATTATCATGACGCGAGATTGGCTTGAATGAACCAATGGTTTTAAAAATAAATGCGAAAAAGCTGGGGTAACAAAGATGGAATAGATATAACTAATGGTAATAGTTAACATGATGACAACAGGAATTGCCCCAGTAAAATCACCTGTATTGCCTTTTGCCATTAACATAGGAATAAAGGCCGCTAATGTCGTACCCGTAGCAGAAAATAAAGAAAATGCCAGTTGTTTGACTGCTTTTATGGAAGCATCCGATTTGCGCATGCCTTGGTCGATGTAGTATTGAATATTTTCCACCATTACGATGGCATTATCCACTAACATTCCCAAAGCAATCACCATACCTGATATTGCCATCTGGTGTAGAACATTGCCTGAAAAATTATAGATTGCTAGTCCAGTGAATGTCACTAATGGAATGACACTGGCAACAACCAATCCTGGGCGCAAACCTAAGAAAAAAGTCAATACTGCGGTCACTAAGAACATTCCGATAAGTAAAGAATTTCCTAATTCTGAAATGCGTTTGGATACTCTATCGGGTTGAAAAAATATTGGTTTGATTGTGACTTCTGGAAATTGCTTGTCAATTTTTTGCATGTATGTGCGAATTTTCTTGCCAAAAGCAACGACATTGAGCTGATTAACCGGGACAAACATCCCTATGCC
>JALWML010000571.1 GCA_027083915.1 Lysobacterales bacterium
AACTGGCACATGTAAACCTTCTGGGTAATGTTTTTCAACTATTTTTCCAAACAGTGTTGCTACTGCTACATGCCCAACTGGTACAGTTTTATATAATTTAGAACCAAACATTAAAACTAACAATATAAGTGCGCCAAATATTGCTGTCTTTATCGGGAAAGGTTGTCTAGGTTGAATATGTCTTACGTTATTGTTGTTCATTTTTTACTCCTTAAAATATATTTATTTAATTTCCACCTTCGCAGAAATAATGTAGTGTTTTATTTTAACAACATTTGATTAAATTTGCTTGTGTCATTGGTCACTGTCACTGATAAATTTTCTAAGTCTTTTACTTTTGCTAACGCTTCTGGTAAATCAAGCTTGATTTTTAAAACTTTTTCTACTGTTTCAATAAATTTTGTCGGATGCGCTGTAGAAATAAAGACCCCTTGCTCATCATCTTCTAATGTTTCAATCAGACCAGCATAAGCAATTGCGGTATGAGGTTCTGCAATATAACCCTCTATTTGCAGTTGCTCCATAGCGATAAAAGTTTGTTCATCATTTTTAATTGTTGCAGAAACGACTTGCTTAACTTTATCTAAGTCATTGTTAAATAATGCCATTATGCGAGGCCAATTACTTGGATCACTGACATCCATGGCATTGGATGCTGTTTCTACTGTTTTATTGGGTGACCAAATATTTTCCATTAAATAACGCGGTACGGTGTCATTTGAGTTAGTTGCTGCCACAAAACGTTTGATTGGTGCTCCAATTTGTCGGGCAATGAGTCCTGCTGTTAAGTTACCAAAATTACCACTTGGCACCGATACAACGAGATTTCCATCTGGATATTTACTGGCAACTTCAAAGTAATAACACACTTGGGCAAGCAAACGAGAAATATTGATTGAATTTGCGGAAGTTAAATTATGTTTAGCACGAATTTCATCAGAATCAAATGCGGCTTTGACCATCGTTTGGCAAGAATCAAAATCACCTTCGACACTGTAGGTTTCGATATTTTTTCCTAAGGTACAAAAAAGTTTTTCTTGTAAATTTGAAATTTTACCTTTTGGATAAAGAATTTTTACCTTGATTCCTTCAATTTCATAAAATGCATGTGCCACTGCAGCTCCAGTATCACCAGATGTTGCTGTTAGAATTGTAACTTTGTCCTTATCATTAAATTCCTTCACGCATTGCGCCATAAAACGAGCACCAAAATCCTTAAAAGCCAATGTTTGACCGTGAAACAACTCCAAACAAGCGACATTTTTTTCTATCTGTTTAATTTTTATTGGAAAGTTAAAAGCTGCTGTCACCATCTTTTTTACCTTATCCAAAGGTAATTCTTCATCAATTAAATGATGAATAATATGAGCACTGCGTTCAACAAAACCCATAGCCAGTATTTCATCAATATTTTTTAACGGTTTGAACGAGTCAACAAAGAACAAACCACGTTGCTGCCCTATTCCTTGGATCACGGCTTGTTTAAAGTTAACTTTCTCAGAAGGGATTTTTAAATTATGTAATTTCATTATTTTCTACAATTATTTTATGATTCAATTTCTACTTCACGCACACCAAAATTATCAACCTTACATATGTGGCTAAAACCACCTGATTGACAAAAGTTATTCAGTGCATATTTTTGAATTTTATTGGATATTTCATGGTTGTTGGTTACGGCAAATACTGTTGAACCCGAACCAGAAATTCCAAAGGCAATAGCCCCCATGCTTTTGGCATAATCTCGGTAAGCATCAAAGCCTTCAATCAAGTATTTTCTTTTAGGTTCTGCAATAACATCAAATAAAACTGAAGCTGCTAAATCCGTATCATCAGAATGCAAAGCATGAACAAAAACAGACAAATTTTGAGCAAACTTAATACTTGTGGCTAAATCAACATCTTGAGGTAGCAATTCTCTTGCTTTTTTAGTCGACACTTCAATGCCTGGATAACTCACCACCAACTGCCATGACTCAGGAAAAGGCACTGAAACACAAGGTTGTATTTCATTACTCGTCATTAACTGTAAACCTCCCAATAGACAAGGAGCGACATTATCATAATGAATAGAACCGCTGACTTCTCCTTCCAATTGCCCACCTAAATCAAGCAAATCATCAATACTCAAAGCATCACCAAAAAACTTATTAAGTGCGTATAATGTTGCCACAGAGGAGGATGAAGAAGACCCTAAACCACTACCTACTGGCAACCGCTTTTCTAGATGCAGCTTTAATGCTGTTGTTGGTAAACCTCTTAGTGCCATTTTCTGCATGTATAACTTATAGGCGAGCGTCACTAAGTTGGTAGACTTATCTTTTGGCAAAATGTCTGCATAGGGT
>JALWML010000572.1 GCA_027083915.1 Lysobacterales bacterium
TCCCTGTGAAGATGCAGAGAAAAAATTATACGACTCAGATTTTTTAACTCGTCAAAAATCGCCATTATCAGCACTTATTTCCGAACAACAACTTCGCTCAATACAAAAATTAATTAGTTCAATTCATGCGAGCCAAGAAGTCAAAGACTACCTGCATACATTAGTTTTACAAACACGGGACAATAAGCTTTTTGTCAACGGCCTGTCACCGAGAGCTGGCTTGGCACTGTTTCGTTTATCGCAAGCTCTGGCTTATATTGCAGGTAGAGATTTTGTTATTCCTGAAGATGTTAAAAAAGCCTTTTTACCTGTTGCCTCACACCGAATGCGCAGTCTAACAACACAACAAAATCCTGTCTCCTTATTAAAAACAATTTTAAATGAAACTCGCATCCCTTAATGCCAAAATAGCAAAACGGTTATTTCCAAACCTGTTGTTGCATAAAAAAGCAGAAGCCCTGCCATTAACCATTAACTGGCGACGAGTTTTTATTTTACCAACTAAACCCGGTCTGTTTTTTGGTTTTGTTTGCCTGCTCATGCTTATAGCGAGTCTCAACTTTAACAATAACATGGGGTTAATGCTCACTTTCTTATTAGTCGGCATTGCTCAAGTGGCACTTTATCGTGTTTTTTTCAACCTCAACAATTTAGTTATTAAACAGGTATCTACTCAACCTGTATTTGCTGGTGATGATGCTCAATTTACCTTACACCTCACTTCAAAAACCACAAAATTTGATATTTGTGTACAAGTAGACAAAAAGCAAAACTGTCTACTGGAAATTCCCCCAGAAAAAACAAAACCATTAGTTTTTATTCAACCAACCACAAAAAGAGGATGGATTGAAGGTGGGAAAATCAAACTAAAAACATCCTATCCCTTTGGCTTATTTTATGCATGGATATGGACGAAAATAGATGCACAATGTCTAGTCTACCCCATGCCAGAAAATAATCCTCCACCACTACCAAACCACGAATTCAATGAAGGCAATAATAAAATTGTAAAAAAAGGAGAGGATTTTCATGGATTAAAGGCTTACCAACCTGGAGACTCAATTCGATTGATTGCTTGGAAAAGAACCGCTCAAACAGGTGAATTAATTAGTCGCGAATACCAACAAACCCTTGGTGATAAATTATTACTCGACTATGCGCAAGTCTTGCTGCCTAACCAAGAAGACAAACTTTCTCGACTTACGGCATGGGCTATTAGCGCCTACCAACAACAACTAGATTACAGTTTAAAGATACCAGGATACATCTCTGGCTTTGACTGTTCTTCACAGCATCATTTGTCTTGTTTAAAAGCCTTAGCCTTATTTGGTGAAAACAATGGCAAAAACTAAACTTTCGCCTTATTTGCTCAGCTCAAAACAAATATTCTGGATTTTGTTATCTGTTACTATTTCGGTTTTGCCACATATCCCACGTCTGCCTCTATGGTTCCCACTGCTATTAATTGGCGTTGTACTTTCACGCTGGCTAACAGCAATAAAACGCAGTAAACCCCTACCAAAGGCATTTATAGTTTTGATAACTCTCTCAACCTTTATCATCATTGTCTATTTTCAAGGCTTTAAACTCAACCGTGAAATAAGCGTTACAATACTCGCTGCAATGACAGTTCTGAAAATCCTCGAAACATGGAAAAAAAGAGATGCGTGGATGGTGGTCACTTTATGTTATTTTGTTATCCTCACGCGTTTCTTTTACTCTCAAGACTTAGTGTTGGTTATCTATTTATTGTTATCCGTATTAATCATAACCCACACTTTATTTATTCTACAACACGATAATAAAAAAGATTTTCTCAATAAGCGAGAACTCAAACAAACTTTGGGATTGCTGGCTACTGGCTTACCCCTTGCTGTGTTATTCTTTTTGTTTTTCCCACGTTTAGGTTCACCCATTTGGGGTTCGCCAGATTTCTTTGGCAATGGCAAGACAGGCATCGGTGATAGCATGTCACCTGGTAGCATTTCACAATTATTCAGTGATGATTCAACAGCATTTCGAGCCACATTCAATGGCAACATCCCAAAAAACTCAGACCTTTATTGGAGAGGTCCTGTCTTATGGGATTTTGATGGGAAAACATGGCAAACTAAGCAAATACAATCACCTAAAAAATTCTCAAATTCAGGCAAAGATGCAGGGACTTATGTTTCTTATGAAGTGGAGCTAGAACCCACAGGGCAGAAATATCTGTTTGTATTGATTCTGCAACCCGCGAGAGCATGTCAAGTAGCCTCGTAGGATGCGTCCGATCTCGCGGAGCGTCTGTCCGGGTTCGGGTGCCTACTCGGCAGCGGAGGCCATCACGCCGTCCGTGGGGTA
>JALWML010000573.1 GCA_027083915.1 Lysobacterales bacterium
GGATACCCAAACCACTGAACTAATCGAGAATGACCGCCCTTATGCAGGCTGGTTGTATGGCAGTGCTTCAGTGGCATCTTTGATGAAAAATACTGCCGATTACCGAAAAATTAATGCGGTTGAATTTACCTTGGGCGTTGTTGGTCCATCATCTCTTGGTGAACAAGCTCAAAACGGCTTTCACGACTTAATTGGTGTTCCTCATGCAAACGGTTGGGACAATCAATTACGTGATGAATTGGGACTTGTGGTAACTTATGTGCGAAAGAGTGAATATTTCAGGTATATGAAAAGTGGCTTTGAGTATTCGTGGTCACCACATAAGGTTTTGGCGTTGGGCAATGTTTATACCTATGCAGGTGGTGGTATGATGCTGCGATTTGGTAAAAACCTCCGCAACGATATTGGACCGCCCAATATCAGCCCAGGCTTTCCCGGTAATGCCTTTTTTAACCCCACAAAAGAAGGCAGTAGTTGGTACCTATTTGCAGGAATTGAAGGTCGTGCAATGGCACGAAATATTTTTCTTGATGGCAATACTTTTAAAGACAGCCACAGTGTAGATAAAAAACCTTTGGTATTTGATTTACAATACGGAATTGCTTATCAGCGTGGTAAAGTACGGATAAGTTACAGCCAAGTGCTTCGCAGTAAAGAGTTTTATGGGCAAAAAGATGAAAGTCTATTTGGAGCGGTTAATATTTCTTATGATTTGGATTGAGGAAGTGTTATTTGATTCAGCTATTATTAATCCTCCGTATTGGGAAAGGTTTTTCTGTCTTTTTTATTTTGGCTTGAAAAATACCCTTTTAGTTAAAAGTACACACTTTCCCATATAAAAGTCTTGTTAAACTCAAGAGTTCTTTTAATAATGCATCATTAATATCCAAGTGACCTTCGTATTCTGCAATATTTCTTTTTTGGTGGCATTGATCGAATACTCGCCATTGAGCATTTGATAATCCAACAGTATGTTGTAAACATTGAAAAACCAAATACCTGTTATCACTCCGATAACCATGAAAACGAAGTGCTGCTAAAGATAAAGCATGAGAAGCACTGTATGCCAACATAAATTGACTGTCTTTGGATAAGCCTTTGAGCCGCGTATCTTGTAATTTGATTTTCGCAGCCATAAGCATTCCATCAAATTCAGCCTTATCAAAAGGCTCTTTGTGTAATTTGTTAATCTTAACTAAATTATTCAATGCTTGCATTTAAGTGGTTTTCTCAATCCAGTGATTAAATTCTAACTCGCCATGCAACCATAACATGTTTTGTGACAAAATTCTGCTGATAAAACTTTGTTTGTTTACAATTCTATCCAGTAACTCTTGTTTATTATATATGGTCGGATTAATTTTTCTGCCCAGTATCTTTTCAGCAGGCTCTAATTTTTCTAATAACTCAGAATAGCTTAAATCAGATGTGACAAGCATTAAATCAATATCACTGTTTACATTTTCTGAGCCTTTGGCAACCGAGCCATAGACAAAAGCAAAATCGACTTGAGGTAAAATCTCCTGTAATGCATCACTCAATACACCAACAATTCCAAAAGTTTTTTTAACGATAGAATGCAACTCAGAAAATATGGGATTATCACGATTGGCTTGGTAATGCGTTTGGTTGCCAAGTTTTGTGGTAGTCAGTATTCCAACTGTTGCAAGCTTCTCCAACTCACGCCTTATTGTGCCCTTACCCATATCAGCAAGTCGAACAAGCTGGTTCAAATAAAAACTTCTTTCAACTTGCCCATACAAGATGCCCAAAACTCGCTGCTGTGTTTTAGTGAATAATACTGTCCCGATATTAGATTGATTAAATTTCATAAATAAGTCCCAATATGGGTATTATAAGACCTTTATTGGGACTTGTCGATAGTTAAAATCTAATCAAAGGCAGGTTTTTATATTTGTCATTTTACGTATACAATCTGTTTGAGAGGACAAAATTCTTTGAAGTGAAATAGAGCTATGTACTTTTTTAATAGAAGTTAAAGCCATACGAATTATGAGTGAAATAAGATATTATGACTTTATTGCATAAATTACAGCCAAATGTTTTGAATGAAAGAGATTTTTATGTAGAAAGACGAAAGTCTATTTGGTGCGGTTAATATTTCTCATGATTTGGATTGAGGAAGTTAAATCTTAATTTTCTTCCGAAGGAATATTTGTATCGAAACAATGTTGTTTAATTAAAAAGTCACCATCAGTGTCAAAATAGTCATCACAGTATTCATTAAAGGCTTTTTTTGTAGCTTCAAGGTATTTATTCGGTGAATCGAGTATTTCACTGGTTTTTCTTATAAAGTTTTCAAAATCCTTATTAAT
>JALWML010000574.1 GCA_027083915.1 Lysobacterales bacterium
TGTTGGTCCTGGCATCTTGAGCGGTTCTGCCATTTTACTTACGGCATGGGCGGCATAGTATCGGCAAAAATCAATGGCCTCTTTGACTTCAGAAATACTGTCATCTAAAGACTTACCTGCTTCATGTCGCAATAAATACATCAACATGTTTTGGTTTTGTTGAATTAAATCACCCACTTTGTTGATGATGTGAGCGCGTTCTTTCACCGCTGTTGCATTCCATTGAGCAAAAGCCTTTTGTGCATTTGTTAAAGCAAGTTCCACGTCTTTTGGCTCGGCATGAATCACCTGTCCAACAACAAAATTCAAATCCGCAGGAGAGTGAACGTCTATTGCCTCTGATGCTCCTTTGTAGTCAGGAATTAACGGTGTAGCGGTGATTTTATGGTTTTTTAACTTTTCTAATTCAGCTTCTAAATTGTGTAATGTACCTACGTCTGATAAATTAATGCCCGATGAATTTTTACGTACAGGTTGAAAAATATCTTTGGGTAATGGGATTTGTGGGTGGCGATGGTCTTGGTGTTTGCGCACCACTTCAATGGGATCTTTTGTGATGTCATTTATGTCTAATTGCAAATCCACCAAGCGGTTGACAAACGATGTGTTGGCTCCATTTTCAAGTAATCTTCGCACCAAGTAAGGCAATAAATCTTCGTGTGTGCCAACAGGTGCATAAACGCGACAGGGTACATTTAATCCATGTGGGTCAATACTTTGTTGGTGTAATGCTTGACCCATTCCGTGTAGCCTTTGAAATTCATACCCTAAATTATCACCAGCCATAACTCGTACCGCAGCAACTGAGTTGGCATTATGCGTAGCAAATTGTGGATAAAATTTATCACGGTTATCCAGAAGTTTTTGTGCACAAGCCAAATAAGAAATGTCGGTATTAACCTTGCGTGTAAATACAGGATAATCACTTAAACCTTGTTCTTGTGAGCGTTTGATTTCGGTATCCCAATAGGCTCCTTTAACCAAACGCAAAGGAATTTTATGTCCGTATTTTTCCACCAATGAAATTAAATAATCAATAACACCATAAGCGCGTTTTGAAAAAGCTTGAACAACCAGTCCAAAACCATTGTAGCCTGTTTGGGTTTGTGCATAAACACGTTCAAATACCATTAATGACAATTCAAGTCGATCCGCTTCTTCGGCATCAACAGTCACTGCAACATTAAGTGAAGTCGCCAAGTCCACAATTTTTTTCACATTGGGGACTAGTTCTGCCAAAACACGTTTGACATTGGCAACTTCGTATCGTGGATGAAGGGCAGAGAGTTTAATGGAAATGCTGGCAGCATCCTCAGCGAGTTTTTTACTATTGGCTTGTGAAATTACTTTAATAGCATGAAGATAGGATGCTAAGTAGCGATCAGCATCTGCTTTGGTTAATGCAGCCTCACCTAACATATCAAAAGAATAACGGTAGGCCTTATGTTTTTTGTTAGTAGCACGTTTGAGGGCTTTGTTAATGGTTTCGCCCATAACAAATTGTCGACCCATTACTTTCATCGCTTGGTAAACGCCTTGGCGTACAACTGGTTCGCCAGTTCGGTTGATGAGTTTGTCTAAGATACGAGAAAAACCCTTTTTGGCGGAATCTACATCAATAATCTTACCCGTTAACATCAGCCCCCAAGTTGATGCATTTACAAACATGGAATCACTTTTGCCCATATGCGACTTCCAATCGGCATCAAGCAATTTGTCTTTAATCAACTTTTCGGCGGTGTCTTTATCAGGAATGCGAAGTAATGCTTCTGCCATACACATTAAGACAATACCTTCTTTAGATGATAAATCATACTCTTTCATAAAAGCATCAACGCCATCCATGTCATCAATTTTTGATCGTACATTTTCAACTAGCTTAACTGCAAGAGATTTGATTTCTTGACGCTTTTGAAATCCTGGGTTGGCTTGTTCGAGAAGTTGATTGATAAGCGTATTTTCGTCAGCTAGATAGTTTTTTGAAAAATCTAGTGGGGTTATAGTGTAAGCATTCATGATTTTATTAAGTTAGTTAAAAGCAGATAACCATTATATTCTTGTTAGTATTTATCTCCAAACAAAATAAGACTAATTTTTTTTACGGTTTACCATAATCGAAGAACTTTCATAAAATAAAATACCATCAATAGATAATAATTAACTTTAGACTTGATAAATATCAAAAATAATACGATAGGAAACTAAAAAACTTTGACAAAAATCAAAAATCCACAAGACTAATTGTGATAGCTCGTGATAAAATTCCAAAAATTAGCAAAATCAAGTGTTAAAACATGTGTTTGCTATTTTTAGATGCATTTATTGTAAAG
>JALWML010000575.1 GCA_027083915.1 Lysobacterales bacterium
ATGAGGAAAGCATGAATGTTGAAGCTATTAATATAACTCGTGTTGAATTTATGCTAATTATTTTCATATTATTCTCTTTTTTTGTCATTAATTTATTGAATTCATTTTTCCAATTAAGGATTGAAATTTCAGAACCAAAACCGTGTCATCGTATTGGTTACTCATTCTTCTTTTACTTGAAACAAAACATTTACTGCCTGTTCCATCTAGCTTTAGATTACTGTTTACACCATCAAAAACATTGCCGTTATTGTCCGCATCTTCTAATCCCGCAGAAACCAAAATATAGGCATAATTTCTGGCAATAACTGTCGCACAATTTTCGTTTACTCCAACACCTGTTGTGTAAATGTAATTACTGCTATTAGCCGCAGCATTTGCATTACTTAACGCTTGGATAAAATCAAAATTATTGATGTAATATACACTTCCTGGACCATCTGAAGTACGCTCAATCGCGCGACTTAAATCTGCATCATTTACTGCGGTTGCGCTTGAATTTCTATAGACTCCATAGACTATATTTTTTTTCATTAACTGTGTTTGCGTATCTGACATTTGGTTCATATCAAGTGTTTTATAAGGGACCGAACCAGTCTGGTATAACCCTGTATTACCACAATTTCCATTACCACTTCCTTCATAACCGTTACCATCTACATCAGCGCATGGAAGTCTCTTATTTTGCAAAGCAAAAGCAATGAGTGATTGATTAATACTTGCTAATTGTGCATCTATTTTCATGTGTTTACTGGTTTCTATTGTGGAACGATAAAAAGCTTGTGCTGTTGAAATAATTACTCCCACAATAATTAAAACTACCGACAGTTCAATCAAGGTAAATGCCCTGATTTTTGCAGGCCATTGAGGTGTTTTATTGTTAACTGGATTAAACATTTTATTGAGGCAAGTCTCGTTTAAGTTCTACAATAAGGTCATTTCTTAGGTCTTTTATTTTTTCATAGACCTCTTCGTCAATTTTCTTTCCATCTTCAGTTTCAACAAATAAATCCTTACTTAAATATGCCATCTGTTTTGCTATCTTAAGATTGTATTTTGCTTGCAGTATTTGCTTTGACAATGTAGTTGAATAGCTTGTTGGATCTACTTGCTTTGTATTCTTCATCATTAATTCACCAAGAGTTGTATAGGCTTGTCCTTCTTTGGTGAATCGACTGTCATCCATATTAATGCGTTCTTGTCTAACTTGCTTTGGGTGATTAAGTTCCACTAAGGTATTACTATTTTTGTTTATTTCAGCCACATCTCCAGATTGCTTATGTAACTCAAGAGGTTTAATAATAGCAATTTCAGGAGCATCACTGCTTTCCTCTGCTGTTGAATTCGTATCAGAACCAAAATCTCCAAAGGCAACAACAAGTGCTAGAGTGATTAAAACTACAACTAAGATTATCTTATAATTCATTTGTCTTTATATTCTCTGTATTGTTGGTAATTAATGATTTAACTGCTTACTTTTACTTGGCAGGTTACTCCATACTTTTTTACCTTAATTTTTTCTGGAGAAATACTCACAACCTTAAACTTACCGTCTATATCCTGCCCTTCTCTAACAAAATGATCAGCAATAACAGCATACTTATCTTGATCAGTTACAAATGACATAGAAACATTTAACCTTCGTGCTTGACGACAAATGGCAGCTGCTTTTCTTCTCTGTGCTTCCTGTTTTGTTGGATTTTCAACGATAGGTCTCTTGTCTTTATTCACTTGCGGAGATAATGCAATACTTACAGAATCAGAATTATTTTGTGTTGTATTATTGGCAATATTAGACACTGTTGTCAGCACTTCTTTCATTACTTTTAAAGAGGCAAAAGCCTCTGGTTTTATTTTGATGTCTCTAATTAATTGTTGGGATTCCATCGTATTACTTTTATTGATATAAAAAGATCTTTTTTGCTTTTTATACATGCTCCAACTAACAACAATTGCAATCAATGCCAATACCAGCAGTGAAATACCTGAATATTTATTTATCATTGTAATCTACCTTTAATGTCATGCGAAAATCATTACTATCACTTAATTCAATTGAGCTGTTATTCATCATTTTGTAGCCTTTACTTAATAACTCACCGCTCATAGCTTCCAAATCCTTTAAGGCTTGTTGTAATGGTTTGTCAATCACTCCCTCGAGAACAACCGTTGAAGGCGATCGTCTTGAATCAAGAGAAATTCCAACGATAAGAACATCCTTGGGTAAACTGCTGCCGATATCATCCACTAATTGCTTAGGGTCGGGAGCCGATTGAATACCATTTAAATCATACATCCATTGACTAATTTTTTGTGCATGTGCATTATTGGCAAACAACTTATTTGATTGCATTAAATCTGACTTAATTGATGCAATATCTGCTTGCAACTTACTTTTATCTGATTGTGCTAACTCAGAATCAATCGCACTAATTTGATTATTCCACTTAACAAGAAGTCCACCAAGAAAGACTATAATTGCTAAGAAAACAGCAGCTACAAACGGTAAAACTTTCTCACTACTATACAAAAATCGACTGTTGGCATCATTAGCGGCTTCTTTTACTGTCACATTATCAATCAAACTCGGTAAAACTGTTTTCACTTCCGTGCCTTGATAAATAATCTCAGAATGAGGAGATGCAACAACGTCAATACCTGTGAGTTCAGAAAGTGTTTTCATGTATTGATTTTGAATAGCTTCTTCTTCCAAAAAACCTGACCATTGAATGCTTTCTATTTTATTAAGTACGGACTTATTCTGTTCCAATACTTCGGTTGCCACCGTCTTTAGTGTTTGGTTGACGTCTTCATCCATTAGGCTAAATGCCGTCAATCTAGAAACTTGTACGATTTGTCTATCTCGAACAATAATCAAGTCAAATTCCCTACCATGATGAAAAACAAATGCCATTGCTTGTTTAGATGATGCTGTGTGTTTCTCAACCTGTTTAGCTAGTACTGATAACAACGGAACAACTAAACAATGATCTTTTTGGTTATTAACTAATTGAAAGTATTTTGCATAGCTTTCGGCTGGTATTGCAGTGAACAATACATTGGTAATATCACCAATTTTATGCGTCTTATGCACAATAACTTTACTTGGCCCATCTAACATACCAATATCACGCAAACGTTTTTCTATTAGAGCTGCTGCGTGTTCAACAGGACCTGAAACATTTTCTAAACCAAATACAGCATCATTAAAGTCTGTTAATATCAATTCTGTACCCGCTAAGGTTTCTGGTTTATCTATTTTGCTTAGTTGTACACCTTGCAATAAGTACCACTGATGATCCAAATTTATTATGGGTAAAGAGTACTTCATACTTTTGACCTTTTATTGATTATTAAGAGCATTGTTTTTATCCCACTATTTATTTTTAATTTTTGAATAAAATTGGCCATTCATCGTCATTTGCACTTCACTGGCATCGCCTTGTCTAAAATTAAACAAATCATCGCCTGTCTGTACGGTATGAATTTCGAACATTGCCGTTTTAAAAAAAGAATCCGTATCTTTGCCTGCTCCAGCTAAGAAACCTGCTGCTTCTGATCGGTTAATCTTCTTTTTATTTATTTCAACTTTTCTTTCAATCCAGTAATCTGAACCTAAATTAGACAATTGTGCTTGTTGCATCAATTGTTTAAGCTCATTATGGTATTTCTTATACTGATTAATGCTTTGTTGTAAAACAAGTAAGTCGCTTGATTGCTTCTTCACTGATGCCAATTCTGCTTTCTTACTTTGTAATGTCTGCCAATCATGCAAAACCTTGTAGACCATGATTGGCAAAGCAATTATCAATAATGCAGTACCACCCAATATAAACTTTCTCTTGGAACTCAAAGAACCCCTAGCATCGTAAGATTTTTGGATGGTTTGTTTATCGTCAGTCATCTTATTGATCCATTACCCAATGAGCAGTTAGCAGTGCGACCCTATTTTCATCTTTATTTTCACCTGTTTGATTAGCCGTCAAAGTTCCTGTTCCGCCTTGTCTATAGGTATTGTTTCCAATCCATTCAATACCAGGTGTTTGAGAACTAACCTCGCTATCATTAGTGCCATTATTTTGTTGACGGAATCGACCTTCTAAAGCGTCAGGCTTTCCATCAATCATTTGATCCAAAGCTCGTGCTAAATCAGGTGTTAAACCTCGAATAACCATGACATTACCTGCACCACTTATTGTTCTATCTGGATTCCATTGGAAACAGATTTGTAATTCAACAGGATTGCCATTACTGTCTTGATAAACATAACGGTCTTCTTGCCCTTCTGAACGACCTGGAGGCATACGAATACCGATATTGTCCATAAGTACATGTAAATCTTGCTCTACAACCGTTTCTAATACAGCATCCCCATCACCCACAGTTTCTTGCGCATAGCCTTGACCATGACATATTTTATTGCCAGTATTGCTGTAACTTGCTGGAACTCCAGGTAAAGCAGGGTTGTTATCTCCTGTTACTACAGCGCCATCAACCATATAAAGAGGTGCTGTTTGATCATCACCTAATACCACACCAGTTCGCATGTAATATCCATCATATGCTTCTTTCCAGCCATCCATAAATTTTTGTTTAACCTTGGCATATTCTGCATCTCGTTGTAAATCTTTACCAATTGAAACAGCTCCTAGAATTAGTCCAATAATCACCAAGACTATTGCCATTTCAATCAACGTAAATCCTGCTTGTTTTTTATTTTTAGAATTATTTTTCATGGTTTTCCCCTTATTGATTCATTTTATAGTTTGCAACAACTGTGATAATTTGATCTTCATCCAAGTTTGTACCTGCACCACCAAAACTATCTTGGTTTGTTTCTGCCCAAGCCACACCTGGACCACCTGGAGTACCATTTGCAACACCTTGACGGCGGAACATACCTTCTTGAGCATCAGGTTTTCCATCAATCATTTGATCCAAAGCTCGTGCTAAATCAGGTGTTAAACCAGTAATAACCATCATATTTCCCGAACCTGCTGGCTCAACTGGATTATTCCACTGGAAACACACTTGAATTTCTTGTGGATTACCGTTTGAATCTAAATAGACATAACGATCTTCGGAACCTTCCGCACGACCAGGAGGCATTCTGATACCTAAATTGTCAAAGTAAGAATGTAGGTTATTGTTTGAATTTCTTACCATATTGGGTCCTTGCGAACCTTCACAGATAGAATTAGGTGCATTCACACCAGTCATATCTCCACCAGAGGCAGTACCGGCAGCAATATAATCAAAACCATTAACCATAATTTGTGGTCTCGTTTCATCATCACCTAGGACCACACCTGCGCGCTGATAATAGGCATTGTAGGCTGAAGCCCACTGATCAATAAATTTTTGCTTGACCTTTGCAT
The DNA here is from genome assembly GCA_027083915.1 of Lysobacterales bacterium. Taxonomy (GTDB): domain Bacteria; phylum Pseudomonadota; class Gammaproteobacteria; order Xanthomonadales; family Marinicellaceae; genus NORP309. Next base: position 5,379 of record JALWML010000575.1, read on the forward strand.
ACTCCGCATCTCGTTGTAAATCTTTTCCTATAGAAACTGCTCCCAGAATCAGCCCTATAATGACTAAAACAATTGCCATCTCAACCAAAGTAAAACCACTTTGATTTGACAATTTCATACTTCTTGAATTCATAATGTAAACCCCTGTTTGACGAATTAATTTTTAAAGTTAAATTCTCAAAGAAGCATAAGAGCAGTACAAATTAACTTGTCTTATGATGCCTTGAAACTGAGTGCATTATTAAAGTTTTGAGATAAAATCCGTTATAACAAATGTTGCAATTGTTTGTACTTTCTGTGACGCAGTGCTTATTTTTAGGTGTTTTTAGCTAGTTTTTTGTAATATTCAAAGAACTTTTTGTTAGTTTTTAAGAATATTAAGAGGAATGACAAATTTTGTCATTGATTAGAAATCGTTGGTATTTGGTTTTTTTAGAATCGAAATTTTTTTCTTAGAAATTAATACAGCAACTCCAATTCACATCCATTTAGATCTGATTTAATTGCTGAGAAGATAAGCTTAAACGAGCTGCCAACCATGTCACTAAAATGGCAATAAACAAAACACTTAAAATTTGCATAACGCTTAGTCCATGCAAAGTGATGTTAATACCAAAATTTTGCACTAATGAAGCCACGGTATCTTCTAACCAAAAAAAACTAACACTCAAAAATAATAAAGACAACAGGGCTGCTATTGTGCCTAATACCACACCCATGTAGAGAAAGCTACGACGTGTCTGTGCGTCACTTGCTCCAATTAATTCAAGTAATCTTAGTTCGTTTTTATGGTCAGTTATTTCATTGGCAATGGTATTACCAAGAATAACCATCACAATTAAAAGAAACATAAGAGCACTAATTCTTGCCATTTGCAAAAGGGTTTGCGTGATGGCTTCGAGTTGTGTGAGCCACTGTTTATCATAACTCACGTATTCTACTTGTGGGTTAATGCTTAAGTTATTAACAAATGTTTCCACCAACTCAATGGCAACATCTGGCTTTATCTTTACCGAAATTTGTTTGGGAAAATCTTCAGCCTGAATCAAATCAATAACTTGTGAAAACTGAGCGTCCTCAAATAAAGTTTCTTTTACTTGATTAGAATCCGTTAAAATCACACTTTGAACTATTGGTCTTTCTTTAAGCTCTTGCATAAAAATCCCTGTTTCTTTCAAATCCATTTTGCCTTCAACAAAAATAGCAATACTGCCCTGTTGTTGCCATGACTCTTTAAGTTCATCGTAATTTAGCCATATAGTCCATAAAAATAATGGAATAAAAAAACATATAGCCAAAGTCAGAATGGTCATACTTGATTTTATTGGCTGTTTCCAAGGCATAGAAACGCCCTCACCTATGGCACGTTTGTGTCCACGTAAGTATTTAATGAATCCATTTGGCTGTGGTGCTTTTTTTATCATGGAGCATACGGATTAGGTTGCGGGTTGAAATCATCAATCAATTCACCCTTATCAAGCACTAAGACTCTTTTTTGCAGGCGTTTGATTAAAAACAAATCATGCGATGCAATGATTATTGTCATGCCTTGTTTGTTCAACTCTTCAAATATATGCATAAGTTCTAATGATAAATCTGGATCAAGATTACCCGTTGGCTCATCTGCAAGTATCAGTGAAGGCTTTGAAACAAACGCGCGAGCAATACCAACACGTTGTTGTTGTCCGCTGGATAATTCTTGTGGATAAAAGTCTGCCTTTTCTCCAATACTGACTTGTTGCAATGCAGCACGAGCACTTTTAAAACTGAAGGAATCGGAATATCCTCGAATTTGCAACGGTAAGGCGACATTTTCTAGCACTGTCTTATTATCTAATAAACGATGATCTTGAAAAATCATACCAATATTAAGTCGGTATTTATGAACATCCTTTACTTTGATTGTTTTGATATCTTTGCCATTCACACATATCTGGCCGTAACTGGACTCTTGCATCATCATCAACAATCTTAATATTGTTGTTTTACCTGCTCCAGAATGACCTGTTAAAAACAACATCTCCCCAGACTCGACCTCAAAGCTCACATCACGTAATGCTTTATTGTCTTTTCCGTAACTTTTTGAAACGCGTTTAAAACTTATCATAGGTGTTAATTATAGAACAATTCTGATTTATTCAAAACTGTTTTTAAATAAGACATCGGGATTGCTGCTATGACAAACGTTCCCAGCTGCAGTAAGTTTAACATCATCTATATACCACCCATCATTGGTAACACTTACATCGGAGGTCAGCCTAAATCGATACTGCATGGTAGATGAACCGGTTTGAATACTGACATCTTGATTAATATATTTCCAGCTGGCATCTCCATCACACTGATAGATTTCTATCCAATCACCTCCATCAAATCGCACTTCAACATGTCCATAATCATAACCTGCTTCAGTATCACAGAAGCTATTAAAGGATAATTGTAAACCAACAAAACTTGAAACATCAATTATTTCTGAGCTTAGTGAAGTAGAGATGTTGTCTTGGTAGTTTCCTGTTGGGCTATCTGTCCATGAATGGCTTGGACTGACTGATTTGCCTGTAGTAATTCCCCATGGAGCATCTGCCACCCATGAATTGACCCCACTTTCAATTGTATCTAAACTGTAATCACAAAAGGGTTCTAATTGAAAATCCTTTGTTATAGTTTGTCCTGCAACAATATCTAAATTATCCACCACCTGGTTGACATATCCAGATGCCTTAGTGACTACATCAACCCCTAATGCAGGTAAGACATTTTGGTTATAATTGCCAGAAGCATCACTTGATACAGAGGAATTATTTATTTCTATTACCACATTACCGACAGGAAGACCTGTAACTGCATCTATTGTTCTGCCACTAAAAGTCGTCACTTGTGCAGGTGTTACTAGGTCTACAAATTTTGAATAAATTGCCCCGCGTTTACCATCATTATCTGTGGCAACGACAAAAACTGTGTTTTTTCCATTAATTAAATCAATTCCATCAATCGTGCCATTAAAATTTTCTAACGACGTATCAAAACTACCATCACTAGCGACCAAATTCGTGCCACTGGCAGTTAACCACGGTAAATCATTAACAAAATATTCTACATTTTGTACTTGTCCAACACTTTGCGCACCATTGCTGTGATTGTATCTATCATCATTTGCAGTGCCTGATACTTGAGTGGCTTCATTGGCTAGAATGACATTGGGCAAAATAGAAAGGTTTTCAATATCTGGTCCAAAAGGTGTTATATAAGGTGTTCTTGTGACTCGACTGACATAGAGTAATGACTGTAAGTTATCAGGCAAAATCTGTGATTCAAATGTGGCACAATCTTGATAAAATGCTGTTCCCAATTCATAAACGATTGAAGCCACACCTAAATCACCATAAGTTGTATCTATTGAAACACCTGCTGCTGTGTAAAGTTGTGCAGCACGTTGTGGTTTGTACCCATTGAAATAGGCTACACGCCGACCGAAGGCAGCAAATTGAGATTCATTTGGAGACAATCCTGAGGTGTAACCCCATGGCCATAATATTAATTCACTATAACTGTGAACATCAATGAAAACACCTGGTGTAGTTTCAGGTGCTGCATCACTTGCACCAATTCCACGATTATCATCGTAAATTGTATTGATATAAGCCACTAATGAACTGATTTCTGGTTCTGACTGTGGTGCGGCACCTGAAAAGGTGGATGTGCATTGATCAGTAGGAGCTGAAGCTAGCCATTCAAATGGATAATTTCTATTTAAGTCAGCTCCTCGTGAATTACTTGTAGGAGAACAATATGCTTGATTAGTGTTTTTTCGCCAACCTGGATTGCCACCCACTTGGGCTTCTGCTTGTTTTCTTCCATCTGGGTTATTGTGTAATAAAAAGTGCACTTCTTGGTGATCAAGCATCCACTTAATATCTGAATCAGTCTCATAGTGACTCAACAAATATTCAGCAAATCGAGTATTGAGCTCTGCTGTGCTATATTCTCTGGCATGTACAGCTGAAGAAATAAATAATACAGGTTTTGTTTCAACAATGTTTTTATTGGTGACTTTTAACACACGCATATCATAACCATTAGCTGCGTTGATGGTTTTTTCCCAACTGTCTCCTATGTCTATAATTTCTGTAAAATTAGGATAATTTGCTGTAAGATTTTCCATTCGTGTGAAAGTTTCTTCTACCGTTGCATAGCAAGAAAACCCTGGTATACCAGTAACACCTTTTGAATTTTGAGCACTCTTTACAATTTGTATGTCTTTATCTAATTGTGCTTGCAACTTAGTATCAAACCGCAACGTAAAACCAAGTTTTTTTATACGCTTAAATTCATTTTGATTTTCAAGCATAAATACAGCATACTTTTGTTGAGTATTGACTTCCCAAGGGGTGGTAATCTCACTTAATTTTTGGATAAGAGAAACATCGTCATAATAGGCTCGAACTACCTTATGTTGAACTTCCAAAGAGTAAGTTGAAATAATCTCAGAATCAACAGCCCATGATTGTTGCAGTATGAACAACAGCAAAAAAGAAAGTTTCTTCATCATAATTATAACCCAAAATAAAAGTATAAATTAGTTTACCTTCATTGCATCCATCTGAACAGAATTATTTTACACAAATTCACTATCTGTAAAATGAAATCCTAGCAACCTCAAAAATAAGGAAAACCAGTCTTATAAAGGGAAAAATT
>JALWML010000576.1 GCA_027083915.1 Lysobacterales bacterium
CACAAGGTTTGCAAAAAATGCAAGAAAAGATGCTTGAACTACTACAGAGGAAACAAAAATGAATAGACTGATTGTAATCTTAAGCTTAGTTGTTTTATCCGTTCAAGCAAAATCACCCTACGAAATAATCGACAACTCACCCGATTCGGCTTGGCGTGATTTAAATCCAGAACAAACCCTGTACATTACCCTAGAAACAGGAGTGGTGGTGGTCGAGCTTGCACCACAATTTGCCCCAAACCATGTAGACAATACCAAAAAGCTTGTACGTGAAGGTGTTTTCGACAACACCAGTTTTTATCGTGTTGTGGAAGGTTTTGTTGCCCAAGGAGGTCCTGCCGATCCTGAAAAAATAGCTAAACCTAAAGTGGGGAAGTTAACTATACCTGCCGAATTTACCATCAAACCTAAAAAACCATTGGATTTTACACCCATTGGTTTAGCTGATGGCTATGCACCACAAACTGGGTTTGTTAGTGGTTTTGCTGCGGCTTTTGATAAATCCAATGGTGAATATTGGATGACACATTGCTATGGAACACTCGCCATGGGACGCGGAAATCCTGCCGATAGTGGTGGCACCGAGTTGTATATTGTTATTGGCTCTGCACAGCGCTATTTAGACAAAAACACCACGGTCTTTGGTCGAGTTATTACTGGCATGGAGCACATTCAGCACCTGCAACGCAGCTCAAATCTTAAGGGTGCAGTAGACATGAAAGGCAAAAACAAAATCCTCAGCATTAAAGTTGCCAGTGATTTAAAGCCAAAAGAACGCATAGCCTTACAAACCATGAAAACAAACTCACAGAGCTTTAAGGATATTATTGAATCACGCAAAAACCGTAACGGTGAATGGTTTTTATACCAACACAATTACATAGATGTTTGCTCAGTTGCTGTGCCAGTGCGCTTGAAAGATGTGAAGGTGAAGTCGTTTAACTAAAAACTTTTTGTTGGATAAATCCCAATAAATTTGCCATCGCCCAATACATAACCATGGCAGCAGGGAATGGATAAAATAAAATTAAAAAGACAAATGCCATCAGATAAAGTTTGAGCTTTTGTTTTTTATTTTCTGCAGATGATGCATGATTGTCTTGATGGAATATTGTTGATAAGAGAGTAATAAAGGTCATTAATATCGGCATTAAATTAATCGAAGACCCCAAAAAAGGTATACTAAAATTTAAGGGATAAAAATTATCAGGTAAAGCTAAATCATCAAACCACAAAAAGGCTTGGTGGGATAGTTGTGGCATTTCTCCAAGTGAGTTAAAGACAGCAATTAACACTGGGATTTGAATCAAAAAACTCAGCACTGGTTTTAAGGTATAAAACGGAGTTACGCCCAAATCTTTATGGGCTTTCATGATGAGGTTGTGGGCTTTCTCACCATCATACTTGCTCTTTATTTCTTTTAATTTAGGCTGTAATTGATTGGTTATTAATGAGACTTTTTGCTGACTTTTTGTGGTCATAATTGATACTGGCAAAAGTAGTAGTTTAATCACAACAGCGAATAACAAGATTGTCCAACCCCAACTCAAAGAAGTGATAGATTTGATAAAAACCATCAGGGCTTCTGATAAGCGGGTCACCCATGCTAAAGGTTTGGCTAAATGCTTGTATCTGATTTGATTGAGTTCAGCAGAGAAATTAGCTAAGTCAGGCTTGTTAACAATAAAGCTTTGGCTGGTATTTTTAGTCTTAATTGATAAATGCTTGTTTTCATCATTAATCAGTATTTCTGCATCATCAGACTTAATTAATAATACCTTAAATCGCCCTGCTACAGCTAACCATTGATTGTTTTTTAATTTAAAAGTCTCTCCTATTAGTGCATTACTAATGCCATCATCAACGAGATAATAATGCACGGAATTAAGATAGACAGCTAAACCACTAAAGGCGTATTGTTCTTTAACTTGGGTCTTGATAAGTTGGTTTAATGCATGCGAGTCATTAACATCTAAATTCAATGATTGCTTTTCTTGTCCCACAGCAAGTGTAGTGACAAATAAAAACAACAGAACCAATAAATTACTTGTTAAGCATTTCATTGAGAAATTGTGCTCCTTTTTGTGCTGAAGATGATACATTGTAAATATCATTTTCAAATTTTTGGTTGTTGAATTTAGCCAGTGTGTCTTCAATCTGTTGAGCTAAGGTGTCGATAGCATCAATGGCAATAACACAGCCAATTTTGTTACGAATAGAGACCTCAAAAGGTTCAATGCCGATGACTTGATAATCTGGATTGTTTATTTTACGTGGAACATCAATAAAAACAACGGGTTTGTTTAAGCCAAAAGCATA
>JALWML010000577.1:0-1989 GCA_027083915.1 Lysobacterales bacterium
CACCAACTACAGCAACTGATCTTCGAGCATCTGCCAGTTTAGTTATCGCAGGTTTAGTTGCCGAAGGCACAACAGAAATTTTTGATATTCATTTTATCGATAGAGGTTACGAAGTTATTGAGGAAAAACTCAATCAATTAGGTGCTAATATTAAGCGCGTTACTTTTTAGAGGACAAAAAATGCTAAAAAAATCGACTAATTACATCAATCTTATTTCTGTAATCATCTTGGTTTACTTAGCATTTATTCCTTTAAAACCCAGTAATAGCGATGAGATGACAATTGTCTCCAATAGCTTTTCCATGGCACTGGCAACTGACCATATTAAACAAATAAGTAAAGAACCTCATGCTATAGGAACAGCAGGACATAATCGCACACAGCAATACATTATTAAACAATTGCAAAACCTAGGTCTAACCGTAAAAATTCAAAAGACAACGAGCTCACGCATCAACCACAAGTCTAAATATAAAAATGCCACTTTCGCTCAGGTAGAAAATATATTTGCCAAAATAAAAGGCACAGAAGAAAATCGAAAAGCTATACTCCTTATGTCCCATTATGATTCCGTTGCCAATGATTCCTTTGGCGCTGCCGATGATGGAACAGGAGTGGCAGTTATTTTAGAAGGGTTGCGCGCCTATTTGAGTGAAAATAATCCACCAAAAAATGACATCATTATCTTGATAACAGATGCTGAAGAAATTGGGCTGCTTGGCGCAAAAGCATTTGTTAAAAAAAATAAGTGGGCAAAAGATATTGGTGCAGTAATTAATTTTGAGGCGCGAGGCACTGCTGGAGCTTCGTATATGTTCATGGAAACCAATTCGGGTAACCATAATATGTTAAAACAGTTCAACCAAGCCAAAGTGAGTTACGCCAATTCAAACTCAATGGTATACAGTATTTATAAAATGCTACCCAATGATACTGATATGACAGTATTTCGAAAAGAAAAAGGCATTTTAGGTTTTAACTTCGCATTTATTGACGACTATTTTAATTACCATACTTCTCGTGATAATTACACAAATCTTTCATTAGATTCTGTCGCGCATCAAGCCCATTATTTAATGCCGTTACTGCGCAAACTTGGGCAAATAAACCTAGATCAACTAAATGCTACTCAAGACGATGTTTATTTCCAAGCCCCTTACTGGAAAACCATTGTTTATCCATTTTCACAAGCTTTTACAATCAGCCTCATTACACTAGTATTCTTTTTTGTGACTATTTTTATCGGCATTGGTAATAAATCCATTCGTTTAAAAAAACTTATTACGGCAACTATTCCATTATTAAAAGCTATAACAATAAGTTCGGTTGCTACTTTTGGGTTATTGAAGTTTTTATTTTTCCTTCACCCGCAATTTTCAGAAATATACCAAGGCTTCACCTACAATGGGCATGAATATATTGTATTTTTTAGTTTCTTAACTTTAGCTATTTGCTTTTTATTTTATCGAAACTTAGTTGATACTCATAATGCATCAGAAATTATGGCTGCACCCATACTATTGTGGATAGTGCTTTCATTCCTCTTAGCACAACATTTAACAGGAGCACACTTCTTTATTCTTATTGGCATTTTAGGGACTTTATCTCTCTTTATTAATGTCTTAATGAAAAAACCACAAACTAGCTTAATTTTAGTCTTTTTTGCCCCTGTTATTTTGGTATTTGCCCCCCTTTTTCAGCAACTTCCTGTCGCATTAGGTTTAATGATTTTACCTTTTAGTGGCATTTTACTCATTCTAGTCTTTGTACCTTTTATTGGCAGTATGCAAATTCCAAAGGATTATCAAATTAACAAATGGGTTTTTATCATTCCATTGCTTGCTTCTTTTGCCTATGCCGAGATGCATGCATCAACTGATGTTAATAGACCATTACCCGACAGCTTATATTATCTGCAAGACAACACATCACAAACAGCCTATTGGTTTAGCATTGATAGCACAACAGATAAATGGAATAGCCAATTT
>JALWML010000577.1:1999-2304 GCA_027083915.1 Lysobacterales bacterium
AAGCTTTCAAACAAAATAACTGGCGTTCTGCTACTTTTGTCTCAAACGCCAACAATCATAATTTTTCCACTTCAACAATTGAAATCACCAATGACAGGCGTTATTTTGATAAGCACGTCTACCAACTTAAAATCACAAATAACAGAAAACTCACGCGCATGGATTTAAGGACAAGTGAAGATCTAGATATATTAACCCTCTCAATTAACAATGAAACCATTTTTAATGATGAAACAAACAGCCATTTTGCTAAAAACAGTCGAATCGTTAAAATATTCACAGGAAACAGCTATGAATTTACAATC
>JALWML010000578.1 GCA_027083915.1 Lysobacterales bacterium
GAGATATTCCGCATCAATGATGGCCGCTATTGGCATATGCTTTATAACATTTTTAGGCATGGCATTTTTAGTTAGCACACCTAAATACACCAAATCAACGGATTTAGAAATGATTAATTTTTCTAAAGTTGCCGATATGAAACAACCCATAACAAAACAAATCAAAAAAAAGGAACCTCCTAAAAGAGAAAAAGTTACTCAACCACCTGCAGTCAAACCTCTTGATATTGCTCAAGACCCTAATCGTCCTCATGATTTGTTTATCCCTACTCAAATTAAAGGAAAAGTTGTTGGACTACCAAAAACAGGTATTCCCACCTTATCACAAATCCCAACAACTGACTCTGGCGATACAAACAGCGCTATGCAACAAATGTTTATGATACAGCCCATGTATCCACCACAAGCGGCGCGTAATAAAATTGAAGGTTGGGTCGAGGTAGAATTTACCGTCACAGCACTAGGTACAGTGACCAATGCCAAAATAATCAACTCAAAACCGCGCAGAGTTTTTGATGCTGCCACACTTCGTGCCTTAAGAAAGTCTAAATTCAAACCCTTAATGGTTGATGGCAAGCCACAAGCACAAAAAGCGGTGCAAATTATTGAATTTAAACTACAAGACTAATGACTCGACACCTCATCATCGCACCATTAAGCCTGCTCGTGGTAATGGTGCTTTATTTGATTATGCATGGTTTATTGAATCAACAACAAACGATTTATTTTAAAGAGAATAATAGTGAGTTTATTTTTTCGCCTATTGCGGTTGAAGAAAAAGTTAGGATAATTTACTGTGGCAGAGGACTTTACAGAAAACCTTTGACAAAAGCAGAATTGTGGAAAGCGACCTATAAAGCAATGCCTCCACAAGTCTGTGGCGGGTTTGGTGGAGGTTTTGAAATTCCTCAACCATCAACTCCCAACATCCAACATATAAGCCAAGGTATTTTAAAAGAACTTATCCCAAACGAGCCTTTTACAGCTTTTGAACGCAATCAAACAAAACCAAAACAACCCTATAACCAAAAATTGACACAATCATGGTTACCTCCTGTTCAATATCCACTTCACACAAGAGTATCAGAAGGCTGGGTAAAACTTGAAATACAAGTCAACGCACAAGGTACAGTAGATGACATTCATGTTATTGCTGCTAATCCACCAAGAGTTTTTGATAAAACTGTGGTTCGTGCATACAAAAAAGCCAAGTATTTACCTGAGATAGTCAATGGAAAAGCCATTGCTAAGACCATCATCCAAAGAATAGATTTTAAATTGGCAGAAGATTAACAGCGTAAGATGGGCCCCGCCCATCAAATTTATATCATTGAATCCTGCGTACTTATATACAAAAAATGATGGGCGGGGCCCATCTTACAATTTAGCTGAACACTTACCTGCACAATTTTGACTAGCAAACAGACAATAAAAAAGCGGACACAAAATCCGCTTTTTTTACTTGGTATTGGGTTTAAACTTACTTCATCAAAGAAGCAACGCGATTCCAATCAATTAAGTTCCAATAGTTTTTCAAATAACCACCACGGTCATTGCGTGTATCCACATAGTACGCATGTTCCCACACATCACAAGTCAAAATAGCGTGATTGCCATCAGTCATTGGCGTGCCAGCATTAAAGGTGTTAACCAATTGCAATTCGCCGTCCTTATCTTGCACAAGCCAGACCCAACCAGAACCAAAAGTTGCTAGACCCAGAGCTGCAAATTTTGCCTGAAACTCAGCAAATGAGCCAAATTTAGCATTAATCTTATCCGCTAATTCACCAGATGGCTCGCCACCACCGTTTGGTGATAAACCAGCAAAGTAAAAGGTGTGATTCCACACTTGAGCTGCATTATTAAAAATACCGCCATCAGAGGACATAATAATTTCTTCCAAGGACTTGCCTTCAAAATCCGTGCCTTTAATTAAGTTATTTAAATTCGTCACGTAAGCATTGTGGTGTTTGCCGTGATGATAGTCTAAAGTTTCTGCCGAAATATGCGGTTCTAACGCATCTTTTGCGTAAGGTAGAGCTGGTAATTCAAAACTCATGAGTGTTCTCCTATAAATGTAAGTAGTAATAGCGTGATTATAACAAGCCAGTATTAATTGTGTTGTAGTTTTTTCCAAGGTCATGATAAATATTTCCAATATATTTACCACATACACCTGTTTCTTGTTTTTTGTAAAAAAGGGCTTGTTCTTTTTTGGATTTAGTTGAATAGACTTTGCTTATATTCTTGCGAATATCTTTGGGACGTTTTATGGCATAATCATTGATTAACATTTCATTT
>JALWML010000579.1 GCA_027083915.1 Lysobacterales bacterium
GATTATAATAATAAAATCCAACAACAGCAGTTACAGTTGTAATAAATATTAAGGCAAGAAATAGTTTTTTTATCATGAATTTATCGTTAGACACCACTGTTTTTGTATTTCATCAATTACAGGTAAATCCACCTGAAATCGAAACTTATCTGTTATTGCTGCAATGGCATTAAATCCCCTAACGCTGTTACAGACGAGAAAGCCATCATACTTATGCAAGGTTTTAATTTCAATTTTTTTCCACTTTATTTCATAGCCTTTTGACTCAAGCCAACGCAAAGCAACTCCATAAACACCGCAATTATTAAGTTTGGGAGAATAAAGCTTTCCATCCTTAATCAAGATGATATTTTTACTAATGGTTTCAATAACTCTGTTTTTTCTATCAAGCATAAGCGCATCTTTATAAGGTGAATCAATTAACTCATTAGATGCTAAGACTTGTTCCAAACGATTAAGGTGTTTTAAGCCAGCCAATTTCTTTTGGCTTGATAGACAAACAGAACTTATTCCCAATTTGTTATTACACTGATTATCAGGCAAAGATGAAATCGTCAAAACAAAATAAACCTCAGATGAAACACTAGTATATCCACGCTGCGTAGCTTGGCGAAAGACAAGCAATTTAACAATACCATTGCTTTGATTGGCTCTTAAGCCTTCAATTTTATCCAGCAAAAGTGATTCAGATATTTTTTGCATACCCAATTGTTTTAAACCAGATTGCAATCTTTGGATGTGCAAAGACCATAAAGGCATAACACCTTTATGCAATAAAATAGTTTCAAATAGCCCGTCACCATAAGCCAAAGCACGATTTGTGCTAAAATGCTGGGCAGTCACTTCAAAAGAAAAATACGTTTTCACTAGACTCAAATCAAAAATAAGAAACACTAATGATAGCACAAGTCCTTAATACACCTAAGAAATCCGCAAAAACTTCATCTCCATTGCTATTTTTAATTTTTGTAGCAAAAATCAACTGTAAAAAGGAGAAAAATGTTGACCAAAACCACCTCAATCAGTAAAATCCCCGCCCTTAGTAGCTTATGGTCTTGTCTGCATTGATTACATTGACCGTAGCGTTAGAGGTATTACACCTCATTAATAAATAAAATATTTTGGAGAAAAATCATGCATGCAGTTATTAAAACTGGTGGCAAACAATACAGAGTTAAAGAAGGCGATGTATTACGCGTAGAAAAACTTGGTCTAGATCAAGGTGCTAAAGTTAAATTAGATGAAGTTTTAATGCTTTCTAATGGAGAAGACATTACAATTGGCACGCCTTTTGTAAAAGGCGCTAAAGTAACTGCTGAAGTTATGTCAAATGGCAGAGCTAAGAAAGTTAAAATCATGAAATTCAGAAGACGTAAGCACTCAATGACTCAAATGGGTCATCGTCAAAGCTACACTGAAATCAAAATCAAATCAATCAAAGCATAATTAACATATTAACAGGAGCATAAGACATGGCACATAAGAAAGCAGCGGGTAGTACCAAGAACGGTCGCGATTCTAATCCTAAATACCTTGGCGTCAAAAGATATGGCGGCGAGGTTGTAAGAGCTGGTAACATCATCATTCGTCAACGTGGCACTAAAGTTCACGCTGGTGTAAATGTTGGTATGGGTAAAGACCACACATTGTTCGCACTAAAAGATGGTGTTGTACAATTTGTTAAGAAAGGCCCAAAAAATCGTCAACACGTAAGCATTATTGCTTAAGTTTTGAAATAGATTCAAAAAAAACCCGATTTAATCGGGTTTTTTTATACCCAGAGAATAAGCAATAATGAAGAATACTCTAAAAAGATACCAATGGCTCATTTTTGATGCCGACAATACTTTATTTGACTACGATAAAGCTGAAAAGATTGCTTTATTGCACACACTTGATGATTTTGAAATTCCTTATCAACCAGAAACCATCATCCAAATATACCACAAGATTAACCACAAACTATGGATGGACTTTGAAAAAGGCTTGGTTGAATCCCAAGAAGAAATAAAATACAGCCGCACAGAACAATTATTTCGTGCATTAAAAGTTGACAGAAACATCACCCACTTTGCCGAAGACTATCTCTATAACCTCTCACAAAATGACCAACTACTCGACAATGCCTACCGCGTGATTGAAACATTGGCAAAAACTCACCTAATGATTATCATGACAAATGGCATGACCGTCGTGCAAAAACCACGATTTGCCAAATCTCCTTTATCAAAGTTTTTTAAACACATTGTTATTTCGGAAGAAATAAAACACGCCAAACCCTCAAAAGAAATCTTC
>JALWML010000580.1 GCA_027083915.1 Lysobacterales bacterium
ATTGACCAAGACAAAGGCTTAGTCTATTTTACTGCCAGCAAAGAATCAGCCACCGAAGAACACCTCTATGTTTTGAATTTAGCCACATCAGAAATAAATAAAATCACCAGCAAATCAGGCTGGCATAGTATCGCTATGGATAATACCGCACAATTCTATATTGATGATTGGTCCACCCGTGACCAACCTCCCCATACAACTCTGCATGATGTAACTGGCAAACAGTTGACTATATTAAATGACAACACGATTAACCAAGACCATCCCTATTATCCCTATTTAGCTTCACACCAAAAAACCGAATTTGGTACATTAACAAGCCAAGATGGGCAAACACTTCATTACCGTATTATCAAACCCAAAGATTTTGATGCGAGCAAAAAATACCCAGTATTTGTTTACACTTATGGCGGACCTCATGCGCAAGTGGTATTGAATTCTTGGGGGCGAAGCATAGACCAATACATGGCACAAAAGGGATTTATTGTCTTTGCTTTAGATAATCGTGGCAGTGCCAGACGTGGTGTAAAATTTGAATCACCCATTTACAAACAAATGGGCACGCCAGAAATAGCCGATCAACTCGTTGGCGTTGATTACCTCAAGTCATTACCTTATGTTGATGGCAATAAAATAGGTATATTTGGTTGGTCTTACGGTGGATTTATGACACTTAAAGCCGTGACCAAAACTGATGCATTTGCCATCGGCGTTTCGGTTGCACCTGTGGCTGATTTTGAATTGTACGATACTTTCTACACCGAACGCTACATGTCCACACCACAACTCAATGCCGAAGGTTACAAAACAACTGCCGTCTTTGATGATGTCGGAAACATCAAAGCTAAGTTGCTGGTTATTCATGGCATGGCTGATGATAATGTCTTATTCACCAACTCCACCAAACTATTCAAAGCCATGCAAGATGCTGGCATCCTCTATGACTCCGTGATTTATCCCGGAGCAAAACACGGCATAAGTGGAGAAAAATCACAAAAACACGTCTGGAAAACCATCAGTGAATATTTTATTAAGCATTTAAAGGAATAATAAATTTATTGCATATGCCTTGCATATGCCTTATAATTTAATTTTAATCTAATGGGTTTAACTATGTCAAAGACCGCATCACTATTTAAAAATGGTAAAAACCAAGCTGTTCGATTACCAAAAGAGTTTGAATTTAAAGGGGTTTGTGAAGTTATTATTACAAAAGAAGGCAGTTCAATAGTATTAACACCAAAATTAAAATCATGGGATTCTTTTTTGGAAACAGAAAAAGCTGATAAGGATTTTTTAGAAAAGCGAGAAGATGTTATCGAAGATGGCAGAGTGTTATTGTGAAAACAATTTACATGCTTGATACCAACATTTGTTCCTATATTATTCGCAACCACCCACGCGAAGTTATAGCAAAGTTACAAGATATTGTTCATAACCGGCACCGCATTGTTGTATCAGCCATCACTTATTCTGAACTAAAGTATGGAGCCATTGGCAAAAAAGCCTCTCCGAAGCATGTGGGGATAGTAAATGACTTTATGGAACGAATCGATACTGTGATTGCATGGGATAGAAAATCAGTCGATGAAGCAACTAAGATAAAAAAACATTTAAGTGATAAAGGTCAATTAATCGGTAACAACGATATTGCCATTGCAGGGAATGCAATCGCCCACTCCTGCGTTTTAGTGACGAACAACACGGGTGAATTTCAACGTGTTCCTCATTTAATGTTAGAAAACTGGGTTAATACTGAGATTATGCCTGAGAAGAGATTCCTTTCTCAATCAAGCGCTAGATAGACATTCTATGTTCAACCCAATTCCCTCAATCGTTTTTGCAACACCTCTAAGCCTAAATTAGCAGCACCACCGAGAGAAACACGATTATTGAGTGACTCCTGTGCGGTGATGGTGCTGACCTCAGCTTTGGCTTGTCCATAGGCATCACGGAAGCTTGTGCCTGCTTTGACATGGGATAATGCTTGATCGGTTGCCATCATATCGTGGCTAATGGCTTGTTGCATTTTTTCTTTATTAAAGTTTAAGGCCTTGATTAATCCAGGCATGAGCTTGAGCACTTGTTTGGTGAGTAACACCCCTTTTATCATCGGCTCTTTACTCATTTGTAAATCGCGTTGGTAACCAGATGGCAATGAAATGAGTGCCTGAATTTGTGCCATTGCTCCTTCTAATACCGACAAACTGGCACGCATTAACTCAACCACATCAGGATTGGATTTATTGGGCATAATGGATGAACCAGTTGTGTGGGTTTTATTAAGCGTGAT
>JALWML010000581.1 GCA_027083915.1 Lysobacterales bacterium
CTTTAGTGACGATAAGTGTGAATATGTTTATTATGAATACTATAATAGAAATATGCAAGTTCCTGAAGCTCCAATCATACCCCGCCCTGGTATGCCTACACAAAGCCCTCCAAAAGAATATTTTTTTTGTTATTCAAGCAATGTTATTCATCTAGAGGATAAAGAAATCAATGAAGATAGTGAACTTGGTATATTTTCTAGCAATTATTTGATCTCACTAGGAAGATCAAGTCAACCGAATGAAGCAAAAATTCCAACAGGTTTTGCACTTAGAAATAAGTTACCTAAACCTGCAACAGCTACAACACCCGCAACAGAGGCAACTTATTTTGATACGGGTTGGCTAATGTTTGATTTTAATACAAATCATGATGGTAGTAGTGTATCCCAGCCCCTTTCTCCGGCCAACACCAATATATTTGGATTTCCAATGATTGGCTTTGCAATACAGAAATATAAAAATTCAAATCTTACGGATTCTGTTTTGGCAAACTATACAGGAATATTTAATCACATAGCAAACCATCAAACCAACATCCAAAAACAAGAAGAACCACCCATGGAAATCTCTGAAGACAACCATGGGCAAGTGCTTATTTACCCTTATTATACCGTCAACAATGGTTTTAATACGCTTCTGTCTATTGGCAACAAAACATCTGAATCAAAAGCTTTAAAAGTACGGTTTTTAGAAGGGAAAAATGGTCGTAGTTGTTTGGATTTCAACATCTATCTCTCTAGTAATGATATGTGGACTGCTGCATTAATACCTACTCAATCCACTTCTGCCAATCATGAGGGTGAAAATACAGTTAAAATAATTACCAATGACACAAGTTGTACGGATTTGCCACAAATGTTATCTCAGGGACAAGAGTTCCTTTCTTATGGTTATGATCCGGCTACTGATGCCAACCCCGCAAACGGCTATGATCAATTAGGACTAGATTTAGAGCGTTGTACAGAAGGTTATATTGAAATAATTGAAATGGCAAATATTAGTAAGCAAAGTATTGTCGACGGGCTTTATTTTTATCCAGACTCTAGTATACCATCTGATTGTAATGTCATAGACCAAATTACCAATAATGACCTTGAACCACCTTCTGGTAACATATATGGCAGTGCTTCACTTATTAATGTACAAGATGGAATTGATATGAGTTTCAATGCTACAGCAATTAAGCATTTCACCAATGAGCCAAACTTTACAACTGGACACGACATCCTTCCTAATCTTGCAAGTGGAACAAATGTAACAACCTTGATGGAAAGCAAAGATGGTATTATTAAAACAGTCTGGAGTTCATCAGTAGATGCTGTTTCTGCTCTATTTATGCAATCTCAAATTAATAATGACTATGTTATTTTTTCCGGAATTGGTGCACAAACAGATTGGGTAAATACTTATCCAACCAAGCGTTTCTATGTTGATCCTTTTTTTGTTAACAACCCTCCACTAGCCCCATTTAGTCATGCAATAAGCCCAGTAAGTGGAGCGTGCGAACCATGGAAGTTTTATTCATATGACCGAGAACAGAATTTTAATGGTACTGGTGTTTCAATACCAACACCTAACAATTTCAACGCTCAACATTGTTACAGTGTAAATATTGCTTACGTTGGAGAAGACAAAAATGAAGTAGATTCGAGCCAGTCTATTTTTGAATCTCAATTACTAATGGATTACATTGATTCAACCACTGGGTTTTACTCCATTTATGATATTCATTCAAGTGAGGGCTCTATGCAGTTAAGCACAAATTATCAAAGCTGGCTTGAAGGCACAGGAGAGAATAATGAAATACACCGTATATATGGTCAACCTGTACTTGGATTTACCGCACAAAAATATGTAAACGGAGCCATTAACAATGGTTCAACTCTTGCAAATTATGCTTACCTTACAAAAAATAAGAATAAAAAAGATATTGAAATAAGAAATAATAATTAAGCTATGACAGTCTAAATAACCATGCTAATAAATTTAGCCAATTAATGGCGTGGAGGATATACTAACACCCGAAAAATGCATGATTTCCATTGCAAAAAGGACTTGTAGGTTAATAAACAACCATAAATTACAATTTTGATATGGAATCTATTGTTATACCTGTGTACAACAAATGTTTGCTAATGATTCTTTTAGCTTTCTTTTCGTTACCTTGTAATGGTCAAGTTTTATCGGAGACATTTTTAGCCACATTTCCTTAATTCGTTAAATTTCTGATTTGGAGTTAAATAATCAATGGCTGAATTTAATCTTTTGTAATTGTAGAAATAAATATAACT
>JALWML010000582.1 GCA_027083915.1 Lysobacterales bacterium
GGCTCAACAACAATTCGGTTACCGATTAGGAAAGTTTATCAAGGCGGGTAAACGCTCTTCTTATCCTTTATATTTGGTCACTGTTCCTCAACAAGTTAAAAACCGAGTGATTTTGATTGGTAATGCGGCCCATGGCATGAGTCCTGTTTCTGCCCAAGGTTTAAACTTGGCTGTTCGAGATGTGGCGCGATTATTTGATGTACTACAAGAAAAAAACCAAAAAGCACAAGACATTGGCGCAGATGAAACGTTAAATACCTACCAACAAGCCATCAAAACCGACCAGCAACAAACCATGCGATACACCGATGACCTTATGTCGTGGTTTAAAATTGATGAACCAATTATTGCATCCTTACGTTCTCTTGGGATGTTTACCTTAAATCAATCAAACCATTTAAAACAAGAGCTGTTTCACCGAGCCTCAGGATACCGCGGGCAGATACCACAACTGTTGAGAAAAAAAGCATGAAACGTGTGGATATAATCATCTCAGGTGGTGGCATGATAGGCTCAATTGCAGCCGTTGCTGCAAGCCAGCAGGGACTATCGGTACTTCTTATTGAAGCACAAAGCACCAGTACAATTAAGCAAGATTCACCACGAGACCTACGGGTATCAGCTATTTCTGCAGATAATATCAACTACTTAAAGGAATTAGGCATATTCGCTCATCTGCTTCAAGACAGAGTTCAACCTTACAGTAAAATGCAGGTATGGGATAACCGTGGAGATGGTGAGATTGCTTTTGAGACTGATTATGCTCAACAAGATTATTTGGGTTATTTAATGGAGAACAATAATCTGGTACAAGCGGCATGGAATACCCTAAATGGTCATTGCCAAAGTGTACAACAAACTCAGATAAAAACCATAGAAAATGAAGGCGCACAAATTCGTGTGGAGCTATCCAACGGTGACAAATACAAATCGCGCTTATTAATCGCTGCAGAAGGACGAAATTCATTTGTTCGAGCATTTGCCAAAATCAAAACCAAAGAAACGCCTTATTACCAAAAAGGCTTAGTTGCTTACATCAAAATTGAAAATGCACCTACACAAACCGCACTTCAAGCTTTTAATACAGGTGGACCAATTGGAATATTGCCAATCAACAATACGGAAAAAATATATTCAATCGTATGGAGTTTGCCTGAAAAACAAGCCGATGAATGGTTACAATGCGAGCAACAAACATTCGAACAAGGCGTAACAAAAGCCATTGGCAAAGACTTTGGTCAAATAACCCTGTTATCCAAACGTGCGGCATTTCCACTCACACAATTATACGCACAAGATTATTTTAAAAACCGCATCGTTTTGTGCGGAGACAGTGCCCATGGCGTACACCCACTTGCCGGGCAGGGCGTTAATCTTGGCATTGGCGATATTCAATTATTGCTAAAAGTCATTGATGCATCCGTATTAAAAGACGATGACCTGTTGCACCAAGCCCTGCGAAAATACCAAAGAAGACGCATCTGGAAAGTCAAAGAAACCTCCGAAATGATGTCAATACTCCACCACCTCTTTAAAGATGACGAACACATCAAAAAGCCCTTAAGAAATATCGGCTTAAAAGTGGTTAATGCTCTACCATTTAAAAAATGGTTAGCCAATCAAGCAGGCAGTTGATATTTAGGTGTCAGGTATTAGGCTACAGGCGTTAGGTTTCAGCTGTAGTGTGGGCTTGCCCACCAAATTTAGAACTGTATATTTATCAAAACTCGAATAACATTTTATTCAATGTTATTCTAGGTAACGAAGAGTTTTTCTTTTTCCGTAGTGGAGTCTCTTGTGGGCTCCTTTTAACTTATCAATTCAAAGTGTTTTAATATAGTAAGATGGGCCCCGCCCATCAGCAGACGTTAGGATTTATACACAGTTTAAGACTTAATCGAAAATCTATTTATTTGACAAACCAAACGTACGAAATTTATGCAATAAATTTCTCCAAAATTGAGGTTTAACAATCAAACTAATCGCTAAAATTATCTCAAAAAGGCTAGAAATAAGGTAAACAATATCACTTGAAGAAGAGAAAGCAAGCTCTGTTGGCTGTTGTCCTACATACATTGCTTTTACCATCATATTCATGCCGCTTTGAAATAACATTCGAAATCCTGTTATCAGTAAATACAAGCCAATTGCCTGTAAAATAAAGCGTTGGCTTATAGTGAAATCGTTATTGTTCTTATCTTCATGAATCACTTCTTTAGTCGTCTTGGCTATAATATTATTGCCTAATTTCCACATCATATAAAAACTAACCAATAAACCAATAATTGCTAT
>JALWML010000583.1 GCA_027083915.1 Lysobacterales bacterium
ATCAATATAAAGCTCAAATGTGGCACGACAACCATTGGTTACCCAGATTCCATTGCGGTCAAATCCCCAGTTTCCACGACACGGTGAGCGTGACTTTTGGCGCTTTAGACGTACTCCGCCAGAGGTATCAGCATTACAGTACCGTCTTTGCATGTTTCGAGAAGAACAAGAAATCACATTGTTGCGGCTTCCATATCCATTATTGCCATAATTTTGGTAAGGTATGAGCTTAAACTTTGCACGACAACCGTTATTAACCCAAATACCTTGGCGATCATAACCCCAGTTTCCATTACAGCTAGCGCGTGAAAGTTGGCGAATAAACTCCACGCCTCCACGTGTGTCGGCAGGACATCCTTGGAAGCGACCATTTCGGGAGCTACAAACTACGATGTCATTGCCAAAATTATAACTTCTGTCTTCTACAACAAACTCTGCTCGGCAACCATTGGTGACCCAAATACCATTTCGGTCATATCCCCAGTTATTGACACAAGATGAGTTGCTAACTTGGCGCAGTAAAAACACATCTCGTCCACCGAGATAAGCCGGACAATAATTGCGTTGGTAGTTGTGAGATTCACAAACCATAATATTGCCTTCCGAACCTGGCTGATCCCAACCATAATTGACACTAAACTCTGCTCTACAACCACCGTCCACCCAAATTCCTGTGTTGTCATAACCCCAATGGTAATTGCAGTTTGATCCTGAAAGTTGACGCACAAGATTAACTCCATATCGTGTGTCAATATTACAGTGATTACGTCGACCACGTATCGATTCACAAACAATGGTTTGGTTGTTATTTTGGTAATTGTATCGGTTCAAGTACTTGCTGTTTGACTTATTACCTGCCTGTATCCGCAACTGGGCTTTTTTGTCAATAACAACTGGTGCTGTGTTGTTTTGGTGCTTGAGTTGTTGTTTTGCAGTTTGCGCAAAACTTGTGCAACTGAATACAAGCAATAAAATTAGTAAGTTTTTCATCTTAATCCCCTTTTGAGTATAAAAATTTTGATAAATGCCTATCCGCTACATTATCAAAATATCCAAATATTTGGCTATTAACCAAATGCCTTGATACATAATAATACAATGGAATGACAGGAATGTCATTTAATAAATGATTTTGAGCTTGTTCAATCAATTGGTTTTTCTCAACAGCATTGCTGCATACCTTAATTTTTTCAACTAGCTCATTGTATTGTTGGTTTTTATAACGGTAAAAATTAAAGCGTGAACCGCTGGTAAACAACTCTAAAAAACTCAAAGCATCTGCATAATCAGCAATCCAACCCGAACGAAAGGCTTGTCGTTTAATGGATTTACGCGATTGCACAAACACTTTCCACTCTTGGTTAAGTAGTTTGGCACGAATGCCTAACGTTTGGCGCCACATCGCCGCAATAGCTATAGCAACCTTGCGTTGGTTGCCACTGTTGTTGTAGAGAATTTCTATTTTTAACTCATTAGCATTTAAGCCTGTTTGTTGGAAGAGCTCTTTGGCTTTTTCCTTATCCTTTTGGCTATCGCTTAATTTATACTTCACATTTTCTCCTACAAGTTCTTGTGGAATAATATGGTAAGCCGGTTGTTGCCCTGTTTTTAATACCTTTTGAGTTAGAATATCGCGGTCAATAGCCAGCGATAAGGCTTGACGCAATTTGTGGTTTTTGAGGTTTTTATCCGCTAAGTTTAGCCCTAAAAAAAACGAACCCAAATAAGGCGAAATATGCAATTCATCACTTAGGTTTTCTTGCAACCATTTGATTTGTGAATCAGGAATGCTTTCGGTAATATCTATTTCACCAGCACGAAATCTTTTGAGCTCACTGGATTGGTTTTCGGTCACCCAATAATTAACTTTCTCAAAATAGACCTTATCTTTATCGTAATAATAAGGGTTTTTGACCAGCTCAAGTTTTTCTTGCACAACCCAATTCTTTATTTTGTAGGCACCATTGCTAACTAATTGGTGTTTTTCACCTTTGGTTTTTGGCAATGGGTAAAAAATAGGCAAGCTAAGTTTCTCTAAAAAAGCCGAATCCGGCTGCCATAGATTCACCTGCAAAGTAAGATCATCAAGCGCCTTAACTACTAGATTTTTCGCAGGCAACTTCATTTGCATAACCTTTTTAGCATGAATGATATTGTCTAATAAAAAAGCATACGGTGCGGCTGTTTTTGGATCTACTGCTAATCGCCATGCGCGCACAAAATCACCAGCCACAACAGGTGAACCATCCGACCATTTGGCATCATCACGCAAATAAAAGGTCCAAACATTATTCTCAACCTTATGGCTTGTTGCCACACCATAAATTGGTTTTCCATGGGCATCAAGTGTCATCAACCCTTCATATAAATCACGCAAAACATTGTGCGAATTTAAACCTTGGGCTTGATGAATGTTTAACGAGTCAACTTCTGAGCCATTGCCACGGTTAAGCACATGTTCTGATGCAAAAGCCGAAAATGATAAGCTAATTAACGTATAAAATATTGAAAATAATAATTTCATGCCTAGATTGTATTCCTTTAAAAATGAATAAATTATGAATCATCGATTATACATGATAAACTAAATTCATAATTTCAAGCGAGTGGTAAATTGAGCAAATCCGAACAAATTGAAAACAAATCCCAGTTGATAGACTATATATCATCAGGAAGTAAACCTAAATCTGAATGGAAAGTTGGTACTGAGCATGAAAAGTTTGGTTTTCATACCGACACACTCAAACCGCTGGGTTATGCTGAGAAGGGTGGTATTCGTGATATTCTTAATGGTTTAAAAGATAAGTTTGGTTGGCGAGCAGAGTATGAAGGTGAGCATATTGTTGCCTTATACCGCGATGGTTGTTCAGTTACCCTAGAACCTGGTGGCCAGCTTGAATTGTCAGGCGCACCGTTGGCTGATATTCATGCCACTTGCCGAGAAACCTATTCACATTTAGCAGAAGTAAAGGCGGTTTGTGAAAACTACAATTCTGCCTTTATCGGTATGGGTTTTCACCCAACCGCAAAGAAAAAAGACATCGAGTTTATGCCCAAAGGCCGTTACAAAATCATGCGTGAGTACATGCCAAAGGTTGGTACACTTGGTTTAGATATGATGAAACGTACCTGTACGATTCAGGCAAATCTTGATTTTTCCAGTGAAGCCGATATGATTAAAAAGTTTCGTGTTTCTTTAGCGTTACAACCGATTGCCACGGCACTTTTTGCCAATTCACCCTTTAAAAATGGTAAGTTTAGCGGCTATTTATCTTACCGTTCACATATTTGGACTGACACCGATAATGACAGATGCGGTATTATTCCTTTTGTCTTTGAAGATTCCATGAGTTTTGAGCGTTATGTCGATTACATGTTAGATGTGCCCATGTATTTTGCCTACCGTGATGGCAAGTATCTCGATGCCAGTGGTTTATCTTTTCGTGATTTTATGCAAGGCAAACTTTCTATTTTGCCAGGTGAATTACCCACCATGAAAGACTGGGAAGACCATTTAACCACCGCTTTTCCTGAAGTGCGCTTAAAGAAATACCTCGAAATGCGTGGAGCCGATGGCGGGCCATGGCGACGCATTTGTGCTCTTCCTGCTTTGTGGGTTGGCATTTTTTACGATCAAGAATGTTTGGATGCTGCTTGGGATTTAGTCAAAAACTGGAGTTTAGAAGAACACCAACACTTACGCGATAACGTGCCAAAATATGGACTATGCACCAACTTCCAAAATGGTATCGTCCGCGATATAGCACTTAAAATGCTCGATATTTCTCGATTAGGTCTAACAAAACGTAATATTCGCGGAAAATGTGGCAAAGATGAAACGATGTTTTTAGAGCCCTTACAAATTATTGCCGATACCGATGTAACGCCAGCTGAACGTAAACTTGGCAAATATTACAGCGTTTGGGAAAAAGACTTAAGCCATCTTTTTGAGATATTTAAATATTAGCGGTATTTGTTGAAACTTCTCAAGCATCTACTTGCCGTATACATCATGAAAAATAAAATACTCAAATACCTCTCTCGCTTTGTTGTTCTTTTTATAATAATGCTTTGTGCTCTACTTGTAGTGGTTACGCAACCCGTATTTTCTTCTAACACAGACAAAGAAACTCTTACCTCGGTTGATAAGCTCAAAGCGCACGTTAAAATGTTATCTGAAACAATACCAAATGATTACCGTATAGAAGATAACCTAAACCAAAAGGCTGCTTTTATCGTCACAGAAGTTCAACAATACACACCAAACTTCAGTGAACAAATCTATGATGTCGATGGTACTCCTTATAAAAACATTGTGGTTACTTTTGCTGGAAAAGATAAAGACTGTAAAACCACAGTTATTGGTGCGCATTATGATACTTACGATTATTTACCAGGTGCTGATGACAACTCCAGTGGCACAGCAGGCTTGCTTGAGTTGGTTCGATTATTCAGTAATAAACCACCACAATGCGATTTGCAATTAGTCTTTTACACACTTGAAGAACCGCCTTATTTTCGTACCGAATTTATGGGCAGTTATATTCATGCCAAGAGCTTGTCTGATAATAATGTCGAAGTTGAACAAATGTTTTCTCTCGAAATGATTGGATATTTCAGCGATGAGGATGATTCACAAGCTTATCCCGTTAAAGGCATGGAATACTTATACTCTGATAAGGGCAATTTTATTTCTTTGGTTGGCGATTTATCACAAATGGGAATTACCAGAGAGCTCAAATCAAGTATGCGTAATAATGGCGAGCTACCTGTTTATTCAATTAATGCGCCAGCCTCTATTCCTGGCATAGACTTTTCTGATCACTTAAATTATTGGCATTTTGGCTATCCAGCCCTAATGATTACCGACACAGCCTTTAACCGCAATGAAAACTACCATACCGAAGAAGACACCATTGAAAAATTAGACTTTGACCGAATGGCACAGGTAGTTGATGCCGTGTTTTATTCGATTAAGTAAATTCTCCTCCAGCAAACAGGGTTTAACAGAAAGAATTACTACTCTAACCCATTTGTTTTTTTGGTAATTGAGCTTGTTATATTTACTAATCAAATTATCTGCTCCCTTCAACTTTACGTAAAATAACATAATTAACCATAAATGCTGGTGGTGCCTCAACGTTTCCTACTGGACTGATATTAGAAATAGTCAAGACATTGTTGCTCTCGAATATATCAGTTGAAAGTTCTGCTATCTGAATATTCCATTCTTTGTTGGAGAAAGGGTTGGGTCCCTCAAAAATCAGTTCTCCATTCAATATAATTCTGATGGGGCATTTTTCCTCTAGAAAGTCATCTGCAGCTGATATAATAAGTTGATAACCACCTGATGGCGGGGTTTGGTTTAATTCAAAGCTGGCTCTCATTTCTGAAATAGGTGTTCCAATTCCAGTAATATAAACAGTGGGGCGGTCTTCTAAAAGAATCCCAGCATCAGCGTTGTAATAACCATAAGTTAAGACTGCGCCACCAGTAAAA
This sequence comes from Lysobacterales bacterium, assembly GCA_027083915.1. Classification (GTDB taxonomy): domain Bacteria; phylum Pseudomonadota; class Gammaproteobacteria; order Xanthomonadales; family Marinicellaceae; genus NORP309. Next base: position 5,500 of record JALWML010000583.1, read on the forward strand.
TCCATAGGCTCGATAAGTAGATCCACATCAGGATTAAAATCTATATCCTTTATTGCATAATACATGGTTACTGTCGCATTCTCTATGTCAAGCAACATTTGCACAATAGGATCTTGACTCGCTAGATTAACCTTTTCTATAAAATGTTGTACGCGAGCTATATGAGATGCGTTAACAGCTGTCCAGAATTCGATACTGTTGCCGTTGAGATTATTTAATTGCGTATTCAGATTGTTAAGATTATCCAAAGCCTCATTAAGCTCAGGTGAATCAATAACTGCTTGAATTGTTACATCTGGCAGATAGGAATCGAATTTGGATAATTCAGTATTCATGTCTTTTAAGAGAGGATAAGCTTCAGGTCCCGTTAACTTCATAACCGCATCTTTGATAATCGCTTCAGGATCGAATCTGGCGGGTTTCCATGTCCAGTCGGCAATACTTACCACTGCACCACTTTTATCAATATCACCACCATTTAACATATACGCTCTGACACCTTTTAAATAGCCTTTGTAATACCAACTATTCAAACTGTATATAGGGTCAGTTATATAATGGTAATCGAAAGCATGTGGAGTTCCGATTTCATTTTGAAACACACGTGGCTTTCGATTAATTCGATCAACTTCCCAGCTCACATCATCCTGTGAAACTGTAGAACTGACAACTTGCGGGCCAGTCCAATAGATATCTATCGCGTCAGGGAGCGTACCCATCATACTTAAATAATCATCTCTTGATTCGGGGTATGGATTTGGACTGACAGGTCCCCAGTAAAACGGTGGAGTGAAAGCAATTCTGATATCAGGGTAGTCAACTTTCAGTTGATCATAGAGTTTGGTAAGTAAATAATAATCTGCTGCGGCAGCTGTTCCAAATCTTGCACTATCCTCAGGGTGTAATGGGAAACGTGTATCATCAAATTGCACCGATAGATTACCGCCAACCCGAGCAATAGGCAGAGCAAAATTATTGTAAATGATATTAAAGTCTTCATCACTACCATTATTTATTTGCGGAATCGTATCATAACCTAAAAATCTTGCTCCTACATACCACTCAAAGCCTAAAGACGTTAATCGTTCCCCCATTTCTTGTAGTCTTTGGTGAAAAACATCACTTCTGGGCAAACGCCAGTCATCATAATGTTCCTTGTCTTTTGAGATTCCTGCTCTTAAATCCACCAAGTTTAATTTAAAAGCAACCATTAAGTGAGCAAGTTGCTTGATGTCGCTCCCTGAAGCTGGCAACATCCCTCGTATTTCTATCTCAGGCCAGTCGACAACATCAAAAGAATGAACAACGGTTTGTCCGTCCTTAACAAAAATCATTTGGTTAAGTGAACTTATTGCCCACAGCAAACCTTGAAAATCACTGCCCTTAAGAGATAATGTTGATCCTCTGGATTTAATAACATAGCCCTGCGGATTCTGTGGGGCGTTTAATGCCTCATTATTGATTTTTATAATACCTGTGTGTTCTGCGTTCGCTTCTTCCACAAATTCATAGGTTCCACCATAACGGGTTATTCTTTCGAGTAGGTATTTAAGTCGGGGATCATTCTGTTCAACATTATTCAAAATGATGGCAGTATGAGCTAATGATATGTATTCACTCTTATACTTCACATTTTGCGGAGTCGGTAATATCTTGCCAGTATAGTACGGCATCATGTACGGATCATCAACACCTCCCATAATTGTGTTGTCTAAAACAACTGCCTGATTCAACGATTTACTCTGAACATTTTTTGCCAATAGATCACTTGTGTATCCAATAAGTAGAACATAGATAATGCTGATGCAAAGCATTAATCTAGCAAGGTTATTATTTTTCAATATTGACATGGTTTTTTTCATATTATTGTGGATTCTTTTCTAAACGACAAAAGTATAAATTTATACTTTTTTTAAAGTCAATAACCATTATACATTAAAAGAAGTACTTTTGGATTGCAGATAACATCTTAATCGATGGGGCCCTGATTTACTGCCTCCAGATAACTAATAACGATAATGCCCAACAATTTTGAAATCAAAAAGCATGTCATTCAACTGTGGTCCTAGACCAATATTGTGAATGATTTTATAACGATTTGAGTTTTCTTCTGATGGTTCGTCACTGACTATGCCGATATGTGGCAAATTACCTTCTAAACGCCAACTGACAATGTCGCCAGGTTGGTAATCACTAGGTTTATTTGAAATTATTAAGGTTTTTCCGTGTCTTTTGAAAAAAGTTTCAAGATTTGGTACTCGGCGGTGATCGATATTACTATCTGGCTTTTTTAAACCCCAAATCTTGGGGTAAACACCAAAGTTTTCCTTCATGTCTTCGTGAACTAATTGCTGTAAGTCTTTGCCAAGTGTGCGATAACTGCGAATCACTACATCCGAGCATACACCACGGTTTTTATCAACATCGCCATTTGGGTACGGGATTGAATGGTAAGAGCCATCATAAATAACAAAATGTTTAAGGCGCTCTTTAGCAGCACTGGCAAGGTCACTTTGGGCTGTCGCAGAAAGTGACGTTAATAAACTTAACAAGACTATTTTATTCATACTTTTTCGACTATGAATAGTGACAAAAGTTCAATCCAACATGGCTTTTAAGGCAGCTAAATGGCTGAGTTTTTTCTTTTTCTTTTCAGCTTCTGACTCTTTTTTCTCGATGCCATAACCACTGATATATTTTTGCGGTAGTTCGTCTAAAAAGCGACTAGGGCCTGTTTCACATTCATCTTCCTGTCCAAATCGACTCTTGCGTTTTTTGACATAAGAAATATTTAAATTTTTCATGGCTCGGGTCATTCCTACGTACATTAAACGACGCTCTTCCTCAACAGTTTCTTCTTCAATTGAGTTGCGGTGTGGCAAAATTCCTTCTTCGACTCCAACCATATACACATGCGTAAACTCCAAGCCTTTGGCTGCATGTAATGTCATCATTTGCACGGCATCTTCATTGCCTTTGTCTTCCATATTGGTTTGTAGAGTGATTTGTGCAGCGACATCAATTAAGCCCATGTTTTGTTTTTGCGTAAAACCACGTATCCATTTTTGGAAATCAAATACCAACTTGGTGCGATTGTGTTTACTGATTTTATCTTTTGATGTTTGTGCTATCCACGCAATGTAATCAATGTCATGCACCAAGGTGTCAATTATTTTATCGGCATTGTAATCAGCTAAAACTTGGTGCTGTAGTTTAGTCATATTGATTTGAAATTCTTTGAGCTTTTGTGCGGTTCTTTTTGGTAATATTGATAAAACCTCATCATTTCCTGCCGCTTTGAAATAACTGATGTGTTTGGTTTCTGCCACTTGTGCCAATTTCGCTAGAGAACTTGAGCCAATACCTCGGCGTGGAACATTAACAATGCGTAAAAAAGCAGAATTATCTTTTGGGTTACATAACAAGCGAATATATGCCATCAAGTCCTTTATTTCATTAAAATCAAAAAAAGAACGTCCGCCACTCATGACATAGGGAATGTCTTTGGTGCGAAAAACCTGTTCTACTAGCTTGGCTTGGTGGTTGGAACGGTATAGAACCGCATAATCACTGTACGTTTTTTTCATTAAAACGCGCTGGTAATTAATTTCTGCACACAGTTGTTGGGCTTCTGCCTCAGGTGAATCAAATTGCATAATTTTGATTAACTCGCCAGAACCTAAATCACTCCATAGCTTTTTATCAAATTCATGAGGGTTGTGTTTAATAACATCATGCGCAGCGCCCAAAATTGTTTGGGTTGAGCGGTAGTTTTGTTCTAATTTAACCACCTTGAGTTCAGGAAAATCTTGTTTAAGAATGGCTAAATTTTCTGCTTGTGCACCACGCCATCCATAAATAGATTGGTCGTCGTCACCCACGCAAATAATGTTGCGGTGTTTGCCAACAAGCATTTTTAATAATCGGTATTGTGAACCGTTTGTGTCTTGGTATTCGTCCACTAAGACAAATTTCATTTTTTCTTGCCAGCGAGACAAAACTTCCTTATTTGTTTCTAATAAGTTGAGTGTTTGTAAGATTAAATCATCAAAGTCAAGGGCATTAAAGTCAACTAATCTTTGCTGGTATTGCTCGTATACCACTTGTGCCAGTTTAAACTGAGTATCGAGCTCTTCCGCTCTTTTTCCTTCGTTTTTCCAAGCAGAAATCTGCCATTGCACTTGGTTGATTTGCTCGCGTTTAGTTCCTTTTGGCAATAAATCTTTAACAATATTATGAGTTTCAGAAGAATCAAAAATACTAAAGCCAAATCGATACGGCGTGTGCTTAATTTCTTCACGAATAATTCGCATGCCCAGCGAATGAAAAGTTGATATGTTAAGGCGCTCTCTTTTTCCTTCAACTTCTGGCAAACTAACCATTTTAACAGCACGCTGAGCCATTTCTTTGGCTGCTTTATTGGTAAAAGT
>JALWML010000584.1 GCA_027083915.1 Lysobacterales bacterium
GGGTGAGTATTATATTGCGCCCAAATTTCTTCTTGCTTTGCTTCCTTTATAGTTTGTTTATCCCAAATCTCAAACTCTGCGAGCCGATCTAATAATTTATTGCGTGCCTTTTTTGCCCGTTGCGGGTATCTGTCAGGACGGAATCGTGAAGGAGATTGTGGCATGACTGCCAACAAAGCCGCTTCTGATGCCGTTAGTTCTAAGGATGTTTTGTCAAAATAAGCAAAACTTGCGGCTTCCACTCCTTGGATTGTTCCACCAAATGGAGCATAATTGATGTAGTAATTTAGTATTTCCTGTTTGTTATAATGCCATTCGAGTTGCAAAGCCATAAACATTTGTACCAGCTTGCCCGAAAATGATTTCTTATGCGGCTTTAATATACGCGCCACTTGCATGGTTAATGTGGATGCTCCTGATATTATCTTGCCATTTTTAATCCATTGACCCAAAGCCCGAACCATTGCCAATGGATTAATCCCAAAATGTTGGTAATAATAACGGTCTTCGTAATTGATTAAAGCCTGCAAATAAAGTGGTGAGACTTGATTCATAGCAATAGGATAACGCCACACACCTTGCTTATCAGGAAAAGCACGCAATGGTTGACCGTCTTTATCAACCACCACTTGGGCAAAATGCCTTTGGTTGAAATCTTCCATGGGTAAAGGAATAAAAAAATCCAACACAATAAATAAGAAGGACAGCAAAATCACTGTCGTTATTATTCGTTTAAACCATTTTTTTAACTTTTTCATAAATCTAATTTAACAATACAATTATGTCAAAGAAATGGCTAATTAATTATGTTCTCAGGAAATAGGCAAACTCACTATTCTTTATGTACCCCAATGATTCATATAAAGCTTGAGCGCGCTTATTATCGGCAGAGGTTTCCAGCCCAATGCCTTTGGTGTGAGTTTGAATGGCGTGTTCTTTGGCTCTATTCAATAATAAAGTCCCAATACCCGATGAACGCAATTTGGGCAAAACAAATAAATCATTCAAAATCCAACTGCGTTGTGCTGAGACCGAAGAGAAGCTTGGGAATAACTGGGTAAATCCCAAGTAGTCACCCGCTTCGTTAATGGCATAAAAAATCACACTTTCTTTATTTTCAAAACGCTTCGTCAGAAAGTCCAAAGCCAAGTCATAATCACTGACTTGTTTATAAAATACACGATACGCATCAAACAGGTAGGCTATTTGAGCTAGATCTTGTTGTTGTGCTTGTTTAATTTCAACTTTCATTATTTTCACTCATTACTTTACCATTTCTTCTTGCCATTCTTCTTTTAAGATACCATAACGAATAGAATCATAATACTTACCTTGCCATAATCGGCACTTACGCAAACAAGCTTCTTGTTGCATACCGAGTTTCTCAGCCAGCTTCATCATGCCAATATTAGCCGACCACGTTGTTAAACCTATCCTGACCAAGTCCATTCTGTCAAATAAGTGATTAATCCACAATACTAAAGCCTGCTCGCCGTAGCCTTTACCCCAATATTTAGGCTCATAAATACAAAGCCCCACCTCAAGCCAATGCGATTCTTCATGTTCCCAATAATAACAAACATCACCAATTAAATGACCATCGAGAAAAATCCCCAACCGATTGGATGAATTGTGCTTAGTCACAAATTCATCAATATTTACCTGTTTTAACGGAAAATAAGGCGCATCAAGCTTTTTCCATTCAGGATCTTCTTCATCATAGATAAGATGCCATTGCTGAATTTTTTCAGACTTGTTTAGATCTTTTAAGGTAATGACTCCTTTTTTCATTTATTCAAACCTAATTTTAGATATTCGACCAATTATCTTACAACAGAACAAGAAGTTGATGGTATCAAAATTTAGGTAAGTTGGATTAATTGAATGATTATTGAGTGTTTGATATGTTATAGTTTTTGAGATTTTTGTTAAAAAGGACACTAACACCTTAAAGTCGATTATGCCTCTAGAAAAAGCAAAGACATCAGCATAAATGAAGTAAACCAAAAACTATTTAATTCACAAAGTTTGATCACAAAAATAAAAACATCATTCCGTTCCCAAAAGAGTAATGGTCTAATAACCAATAAACACTTTATCAAATCTTGTTAACATTAATCACTTTAGGCAAACCCTTAATATACTTCTGCTTGAGTGATTGGCAGTATTTTTTAAGGCTATCCACCGTTCCAATGGCTTTGTAATACCATTTATCGAAATATTTGATTTGATTCAGCCAAGTATCGTTGTTTAAACCCATTCTTTGCAAGATATCAGGTAATTCTGCTGGA
>JALWML010000585.1 GCA_027083915.1 Lysobacterales bacterium
ATCTTACGCAATCAGGCTGGAAATCGACAATCAAGTGATTTGTTAGCGACAAACTACGGTTTCCAACCGACAACAACTGCCGGATTGATTGAACTATCCGCATCAAAAGTGATGTACTTTTCAAACGAAAAATTATCTATCTACCCTGAATATCTAAAACAAAATATTGATATTCAAATATTTAATATGGAAGGGAAATTAATTTTACAAAAAAACAAGCTGAAATCACAACCCAACGTTTTATTCGTCTCCGTTGACTCAGAACGAGACACACCTGAATCACTTAAGGAGTACATTAACTTTTTCAATAAAGATTTTAATGCTGCAACAGCGGACAAAGGCAATATATTATCCATTGCTTCGCAAATTGGTGTAGCCTATCACATTGGGGACCATAAGGAAGGTGAGTTAAACTACGATGTTGACCACACTGCTGCTGTATTTTTAATCAATCCAGAGGCACATTTATATGGAGTATTTCGCTCTCCTCATGATGCCAATAAAATTGCAAAGGATTTAACTTCTTTAATAGGCACAAATAATGAAGACTAAAATTTACACAATTATCCAATATATACTTCCTCACAAACTATTATCTCGATTGGTTTATTGGCTAATGCGAGTCAGAATAAAATGGCTCAAAAATTTTATCATTAAGCGTATTGCAAAGAGTTATAAAGTCAATATGGATGAAGCAATTTCAAGTAATTTAGATGACTACCCTCATTTTAATGCTTTCTTTACTCGTCAATTAAAATCAGGTGTTAGGCCTATTGACAACAGCAAGGATGCTGTTATTTCACCTGTTGATGGCGCCATTAGTCAATGTGGCGACATCAACCAAGGACAAATTTTTCAAGCCAAAGGATTTGATTTCAGCGTAAAAGAGTTATTGGCTTGTAACGATGAAACGGCACAATATTACCAAGATGGTAAATTTGCAACCATTTATTTGTCTCCAAAAGATTACCACCGAATGCATGCCCCTGTTGACTGTACCGTAATAAAAACAGTTCATGTGCCTGGGCGTCTATTTAGTGTAGCAAAATGGACAGCAGAAAATATACCGCGCTTATTTGCTCGCAATGAACGCCTAGTCTGCTACCTCGATACAGAATTTGGACAAGTTGCCTATATCTTAGTTGGCGCCATCATGGTTTCAAGTATGGAAACAGTTTTTAATGGCTTAGTCACACCACCTTATGCCAAGCAAGTGACTGATGTTCCTCTTATTGGAAATACTAAACTCAAAAAAGGTGATGAAGTTGGTCGATTTAACATGGGTTCGACAGTAATATTATTATTCCCTCCAGGGGCAACCGCGCTTGAGAATAACTTAGCAGAAAATAAAGTTGTCAAACTTGGAGAAAAAATTGCAACAATATTGCAGTAATTTACTCATTTATGCTGTCTTATTATTCATAACAACAGATACAAATCAAAACCTATGAAATATATATTATTAATCTTATTTTTATCAGTCAATGCTTATGCGCAAATTACATTTTCTCAAAACCCGAATGACTTTTCGAGCCAAGGACTAGAGGATGTCAAAATTCCGCAACTAAAAAGCTTTGAAGAAGCAGCTCAATGGGCTGATTTAGTGGCAATCGCGCAAGTGGATGATATAGAGTACAAAAAAGTGAGAAAATTAAATGCCAGCGGATATGCTTATCTGAAAGTTCGCGTACCTTATAAAGGCGCAGAACTTAATGAAACTATCGCCGTTGTTGCCAAAGGTTTTAGTAAAAATGTATGCTATTACCCAGATCGTGAGAATGAAGGAGAGCGTTTTCTTGTGTTTTTGAAAAAAGCTCCAGAAGAAAAAAGCAATGTTTATTATGGTTTAAAACCTTACTGTCAGTTACAAGTTCTTTTGTCTGATACTGGACAATATATTTTGCGAACACCTTTAGATCAAAACATTTTCCCAATTGATGAAAAATTGATTGAACCACAAAAATTCAAGGATCCTCATGCCCAATTTGATACCACACTCTGGACGAGTACCAAACGTGATGAATACGCCAATCAATACAAATGTGAAATTATAGAAACTGAAGATACTCTGCAGCGTTATTATCACCTGCGTTATACCGAAGGTGTTCCAATATATAAAATAAGACCTTTATTAAAACTCAAACACGTCCCTCGAATTACATCGAAACAAAAATAATTGGGCTTTTAATTATCTATTTTGGCTTACATAAATAGAACTTAAAACTCTATATTTAACTTTTACATTTTGGATAAAATTTGCACTTTACATTTATAGTCCTATAT
>JALWML010000586.1 GCA_027083915.1 Lysobacterales bacterium
ACCCCAAATTGACCAATCATTTGTGAGTCCTTGGCTTCATCGCCACTGAGTTTGCTTAGGAATTCTTTAGTGCCTGATTTTGCGATTGTTCCGATGTTATCAATAACTTCAGAACGCGTCATACCAATGCCATTATCACGAATAGTGACTGTGTTAGCCTCTGCGTCGTGTTCGATTTCTATGCGTAATTCTTTATCGCCTTCATTGAGTGAATCATCTGCCACAGCCGCAAAACGTAATTTGTCACAGGCATCGTTAGCATTGGAGATAAGTTCACGCAAGAATATCTCTTTATTTGAATAGAGTGAGTGAATCATCAATTGCAATAATTGATTGACCTCGGTTTGAAATTTTAGGTTTTCTTTTTTAGCCATAATAGTTTAAAAATGTAATAGTTTTAAGATGGCGTTTATATAAGGTCGTGTGTATAATATTCAAGCATTATAATAAAATAATAAATTGCTTTCTGCAGAAAGTATTTTTTAATGGAGAACTGTTCATGCTTGTTAAATCTAAATTTTTTGTCTTATTGTTTTTAATTTTGGGTGTTAATTTCTCACTTTACGCTCAAAAAAGTCTCCCTCATTTACTTTCAGCTAATAGCAATACTATTGAATTGTATTCCATCGCAGCTTACTTTCAACCTCCTTTTCTAGATAATTATGCTAACTTTGGTCGTTCAATTAGCATTGATAAGGACTTTATGGTGATTGGAGCTAGTGGTGAAAATAAAGCCTATGTCTATCAAAAGATAGATGGGCAATGGTTACAAAACAGTATTTTAACAGGGTCAAATACAGAAGATATGGATTATTTTGGCTCTTCAGTTGCAATTAATGGCTCAACAATTGTAGTTGGAGCAACAGGAGAAGACAGTAATGCAAAAGGAGTGAATAATAATGAAAGTGACAACTCGTCTGAATTCTCTGGCGCCGCTTATGTCTTCACTCTTATTGACGGCAGATGGGTGCAACAAGCTTATTTAAAAGCATCTAATACGAATGAATATAATTTTTTTGGATCAACAGTAAAGTTATTTGGAGATACTATTGCAATTAGCGCTCCATCCGAAAGCAGTATTGCGACTGGAGTAAGTGGTAATCAAGAAAGTAATTATGATAATGCCACAAATACAAGAGATTCAGGAGCGGTTTATGTTTTTCAACGAAACAATGGAAATTGGCAACAAGAGGCTTATATCAAGTCTATGGATAATAGAAGGTGTGCATCATTTGGAGTAGTATTAGATTTAGACTTTGGGAGATTAGTGGTAAGCCAGTATCATCAATGTGGTAGCATTCCAGAAAATTCACCACCAGAAGTAAAAGGGAAAGTATTTATGTATGTCAAAGTTAATGGAACATGGAGTTTTGAAAGAGAATTAGTATCTTCAAAGTCTACTTCTGGAGATGCTTTTGGTTCGTCAGTTGAAATATCAGGGTCTAATATTGCTGTTGGAGCTATAGGTAATGATTTAATTAATGGTCAAGAAAACCATTCAGGCTCTGTTTTTGTATTTTCCTTGACTAACAACCAATGGAGTGAAACAGCTTATATCAAATCTTCAAAAGCAAGTGAAAATAATTTTGATTCTTTTGGTCAGTCAGTTGCATTAAGTGGAGGTACATTAATTGTAGGTACTCCTCAGGACTCGTATGATAAAAATGGAAATGCCGATATTAGTGGATATTCATATCATACAGGAGCCGTTTTTGTTTATACAAGACAAAATAATCAATGGATACAAAGCCAATATATTAAAGCTTCTAATGGTGAAAAATATGACGGGTTTGGCACAACAGTTGCATTATCAAATCAGAGTCTAGTCATTGGAGCTCCTGAAAAGTCAAATTCCAGTTATGGTGCTTCTTATTTATATGAAAACAACTCTTTTGGAATACAGGCTGCACACACTGCACTATGGTACAATCCTGAACAAAGCGGTCACGGTATTAATGTTCAAATTTTAGATAATAACCGTTTGTTAGTATATTGGTATGTTTATGATTCTATAGGCCAACCTTTATGGTTAATGGGAATTGGTGATTATTATGGTAAAAAAGCTTATTTAAATGTGAGTATTCTAAGTGGAGGAATGTTTCCTCCTAATTTTGATACAAATGATGTCAATATGCAATACTGGGGTACGATGGAGCTTGAGTTTTCAGGGTGTAATAATGGTACTTTTAAATGGTCACCTGTTGCCAATGATAAAGGTTATAGCGCTGGACAAATGCCTATAGTTCGTTTAACCAATACATTAGGTTTAGAATGTAC
>JALWML010000587.1 GCA_027083915.1 Lysobacterales bacterium
GTGTATAAGAAAGTCTTATAATTCGATAAGTTATTGATTATATTATGTTTTTATTGTGTGGTTAAAAATTAACCAAAATGATAAAAAGCCTTATAGATACTGACTAAATAGCATGGTATTACCCAGTTACTCACAGACTTATCCACAGGCTCTGTGGATAAGTCGTATAATTTTTATAAAACAAGGACTTACGAGATTTTAGTAGAAAACCCATCAAGAGTTGGGGCTAAAGTGCTGTAATCTTCATACGAACACTAAGTCTTCATAAAGCTTAGAATTTTTTCTTCTTGATTAAGCGCATCTTGATAACCCAGTTCTATCAATGCTTTGGTATATCCTGGTTCAAAAAGAAGATAACTTGGCATGCGCCACTCTTTTCCCCACCCTCCTATGGCCTTGAGTAAACGCCGAACTGGTGCAGGAATATCCTTGGCATGCTCCTTAGTGATATCTCGAACATCAACACTGGGTTTGATAATTAACGTATCGAGTTTTTGTAAACGTGTTTTAGTTATATTTTCATCACTAATTAAACCAAGGGTTCGATTGATTCGTCTTAATCGAGATAAATCAGCCATCAGGGTATCCATAAATATAGTATCCAACATATAACCACCCAATTCACCCATTGAAGGATAGTCAGGAACTTCTGTTGGTGTTGGTATCGGGCTTTCATCCCGTGTACCGATGACTAAAATTTTCTCTGCACCCAAATGAATAGCCGGTGACAGAGGTGCGCTCATACGCAGGCCTCCATCTCCATAATATTCTTTACCGATGAGTTGTGCAGGAAATAAAAAAGGTAATGCGGCAGATGCCAAAATATGTTCAACTCCAATTTTGTGCGGAATCCCGATTCTACGAGTTCTGTTCCAAGCGTGAATTGACTCATTAGCTTGAAAGAAACTTTTCGCAACCGAAGTGTCATAGGAAGAAGCCGTGATTGCCAAACCATCTAGATAGCCATTATCAATGCAATCTTGAATCTGTGAAAGATGCAGTGTTTTGCTTAAAAAATGAAACAAAGGCTCATTATCCAATAATGAACGTGGTGCTTTAACGCCCAACTTACCAAAAAACATGGAGCCGACCACTTTTGCGATTGTTTTAGCAATCATCCACCCATCGGTTCGATAGACATCAGGGCAATGCAAAGTCGTCCAAAACTTTTCCAATCTATGTGTTCCGTATTTTATATCATCAGCATAACTTGCTAAGACGACTGCATTAATCGCACCGGCAGAAGTCCCTGTGATAATGGGAAATGGTGCTTTGATTTCAGGCAACAACTCCATAATCCCTTTCATCACTCCCACTTGATAGGAACCACGTGCACCACCACCTGGGAGCATTAAGGCTATTTTTGATTTATTTGTATTCATAACTTAAAGACCTAATTTATCTCTACCAGCTTTCATTGGCTTATATTATAATCGACTAATGTCATTTTATATAATTTTATTTTTCATGTCACTTACAACACTAGCACAGGCACAACCTCTCATGATTGCCCATGCGGGTGGTGGCATAAATGGACAAAATTACAGCAATTCGATTGAAGCACTTGATTTAAACTATACTAAAGGCTTTCGATATTTTGAAATGGATTTTTCATGGACTTCTGATGGTGAGCTTGTTTGTTTGCATGACTGGAAAAAACGCTTTAAAAAAGTTTTCGGCTTTAAAACAAAACAACCCTTAACTTTAAAAGAATTTCAACACTTATTGGATAACACCAAAGGCTTGCACCCTTGTACACTTGAAACATTTGCCTCTTGGTTATTGAAGCATAAAGATGTCAAAATAATTACAGATGTCAAATATGATAATATTAGAGCTATCAATAAAATCATTGCTCAACACCCAAAAATACAAGCACAGCTCATTCCTCAATTTTATCAACCTGAAGAATACCCAATACTCAAAGACATGGGGTTCGATGAATTAATTTGGATTCTTTATCAATATGAGGGCAGTTTAAAATCGGTTGCTAGACATGTTGAATCTATGAATCTTTTAGCCCTCAGTATGCGCACATCACAAGCTAAGAAAAAGACCATACAAGACATACAAAAAAATGGTGTAAACTTGTTTGTTTACACCATAAATAAGGAAAATAAAGTTAAAAAATTAGTCAATAAGCACTTTATTAGTGGCATTTATACTGACTTTTTACCTGCTAACGTTTCCACGCATAACTAAACTTCATAAAAAAAGTTCGATTCGTTGTGGTCAAATCAAAATCTTGAGCCTCTCGACCCGAATCTGAGTAACC
>JALWML010000588.1 GCA_027083915.1 Lysobacterales bacterium
ATACTAAATACTCTGCGAAACTCTGTGATTCCTCTGCGAATCTCTGCGTTCCTTAAAACAAACAATTAACATAAACAACAAAACAAAAACTATGAAAATAACATCTGTAAATACCAACGGCATCCGAGCAGCAGCTAAAAAAGGCTTTTTTGACTGGCTTAAACGCGAATCACTTGATGTGGTTTGTATTCAAGAAACTAAAGCACAAGAGCATCAACTAACAGCTGACACATTCCATCCCGAAGGTTATCACGTGTATTTTCATGATGCGGTGAAAAAAGGCTATTCAGGCACAGCAATTTACACAAAAATAGAACCAAAATCAGTCAAATTTGGCATTGGTGAAGAAGCCTTTGACAATGAAGGGCGTTGGCTTGAAGTGGATTTGGGCGACATTATTGTGGTTTCGCTATATTTGCCATCGGGTTCTGCTAAAGAAGAACGCCAAAACTTTAAATACCAATGCATGGATAGATTAGAACAAGAATTTGACCGCTTAAAAGCCACGGGTAAAGATTTTGTTATTTGTGGTGATTGGAATATCGTTCATAAAGAAATTGACATAAAAAACTGGAAAGCCAACCAGAAAAATTCTGGCTGTTTACCACAAGAACGTGAATGGTTAACAAAGTTATTTGATGAACAAGGTTTAGTCGATGCATTTCGTGTTGTCAATCAAGAACCACACAATTACACTTGGTGGTCAAACCGCGGACAAGCCTATGCTAATAATGTCGGTTGGCGTATTGACTATCATATTACATCGCCATCACTTGCCAAGAAAGCACAATCGGCAGAAATTTATAAAGAAGAAAAGTTTTCGGACCATGCACCTTTGACGTTAACTTATAAATGATTTTTATTGATGCCGATGCTTGCCCCAATGTGATAAAAAGCATTATCTTTCGGGCAAGTGATCGAACCAAAACAGAAGTTTTATTGGTTGCCAATCAATACATGGCAACTCCTGCTTCAAAATTAATCACGGCGATTCAGGTGCATCAAGGTTTTGATGTGGCAGATGATGAGATTGCAAAACGTGTTAAAAAAGGTGATATTGTGATTACCTCCGATATTCCATTGGCATCGGATGTGATTGATAAAGGTGCTACGGCATTAAATCCACGTGGTGAGTTATACACATCTGACAACATCAAAGCACGGTTGCAAATGCGTAATTTTATGGAAACATTGCGCAATAGCGGTGTTGATACAGGAGGCCCGGCAGCATTGAACCAAAAAGACCGTGAGAATTTTGCTAATCAACTCAATAAGTTACTAGGAGAGACCTTTGCATAATCCTTCATCAATTTTTTCTTTAACGGCATCAAGGGTAATTAAACCCATCACACCTTCGGCAATAATTTGACCGCCCCAACGAATATCGTCTACTGGCTTTTTAAGTATTTCTTGAGCGGCTTGTTCAAAACAATCCACGGCTAAATGTTGAAAACTATAAGCACCGCTACGCTTTGCTGTGGTTGCTCCATGTAATCCAATAACTGGAGTTTGCGCCGCATTGGCAATATGCATGGGACCCGAATCAGGTGAGATAACCAAATCTGCGGCTTGCATCATGGCAAATAATTGTTTGAGTGTGTCTTTTCCGGCAATATTTGTCACAGGATGTTTGGCTAACTTTTCTATCTGTTGTGCTGTTTGTATTTCAAATGGACTTGGACTGCCACATAAAATCACTTGAGCACCATATTTTTCAATGAGGTAATCACAAACTTTGGCATAATTTTCATTGGACCAATTACGTAATTTATTACTCGAACAAGGGCTGATAATCACATTAGGTTTATCTTTAGCGATAACATTATCAGCAAACGCCTTGTCTTTATCGGATGTAGTGATGTTCCATTGGTAGACTTTTTCTTTAATACCAAGAGCCGCCGCAAACTCCATAAAGCCATCTAAAACATGTTGTTTTTCAACCGCTTGTATGCGTTTATTAATGCGTAATCCATGCAACTCGCGTGAACGTTTTTTGTCAAATCCTATGCGTGTTTTAGCTTTAATCATCCAGGCAGCAATATTGCCGCGCAATGAATACTGCATATGCAACAAAGCATCAAAAGTAATGTGTTTGAGCTGTTTTCTTAAGGCTAGATAGCCTTTAAAGCCTTTTTTCTTATCGTAAATAACGAAATCAACACCCTCAAGTCCTTGCATTAATTTGTACTCTAATGTGCCAATCACCCATGTGATTGTGGCATTGGGGTAATTCTTTTGCAAAGTGGCAATAACCGGTAAAACATGCGTAGCATCGCCAATCGCTGAAAGCCGTACAATACAAATTGATTTAATTTTATTGCTCATTATTTTTGTTTTCAGTAGAACTCTTGTCTTCTGATTCTTTAAACTTCTTTTTCAAGTAAAGATGTGCAGCCAATAATTTAAGTACAATGATACCAACGACAACTGCGATAATTATATTTTTATTCTCCACGTACGCTCCAGATTGGAATTAAACGCGCTTATATTAACATCTTATCATTTTTGAATTTAGTAAAACATGCTAAGATACGTCACTTTAATTTTTATCCTTTGATTCTATGTCGCAAACCAGTGTTTCAGAACACAACAATTGCTGGATTCTTACTAGTCAAGCATACAAAAGCAAGATAGACTGCGAGTGGTTTAGTGACACCTATTGGCTCAATCAAGGGCGTTTATTAGGTGCAAGTAGCGGTCGAGGATCTGCTTGGATGGTCAAATCAGACCAAGAAAAAATGATGCTTCGTCATTATTATCGTGGTGGAATTCCAGCAAAATTTAACAAAGACAAATATTTATGGACAGGCTTAAATAAATCCCGTAGTTTTAGCGAGTTTTATCTGCTAGAAAAAATGGTCGAAATGGGATTGCCAGTTCCAAAACCCATAGCTGCACAAACCTGTAAGACAGGATTGTTTTATCAAGCTAATATATTGATTAAATATATTCCGCACCAGTCAACTTTTGCTGAATTTCTCAATAAAAAAACAGACAAAAGCACATGGCAAAAAGTGGGTCAAACCATTGCCCTATTTCATCGACAAGGCATTAACCACGCTGATTTAAATGCCAACAACATTCTGATTGATAAAGATAATGTCTATTTAATTGATTTTGATAACTCTCACCAACAAGCACCAAAATCAACTTGGCAACAAAACAACCTCAAACGCTTAAAACGTTCTATTGATAAATTAACTATGCAACCCTATACACAGAGTAACAACACAAAGTGGCAACAGTTAATCCAAGCGTACCAGCAGGAAATGAAACAAAATAAATGAATATGATAACGGACAAACTTAACCGCCCAATCAAAGATTTGCGTATTTCTGTTATGGATACCTGCAATTACCGCTGTCCCTATTGCATGCCGGCGGACAAATTTGATGACGATTATCAGTTCCTCAAAAAAGAGCAACGTTTAGGATTTTCTGAAATTGAAAAAGTCGTTAAGGTATTTGCTGGCTTCGGTGTCAATAAAATCCGCCTTACAGGAGGTGAACCTTTACTGCGTCGGGATTTAGATAGATTGATAAAATTCCTCAAAAGAATTGATGGCATCAATGACATTGCCCTGACTACAAATGGTCAATTACTGCAAAGACAGCTGCCCAAATTAATTGATGCAGGTCTTGACCGAATCAATATTTCACTCGATACCATCGATGAAGACTTGTATTATAAAATGAGTGGCGAACGCGGCAAATTATCCGTTGTATTGGATGCAATAGATGCTGCCAGTCGTTCGGCATTAAAGAGTGTTAAACTTAATTGTGTGGTACAAAAAGGCGTTAATGATGACCAAATTATACCTTTGCTTGAGCGTTACCAAGACACCAATGTTGTGGTAAGATTTATCGAATTTATGGATGTAGGCACGAAAAATGGTTGGACAGAAGAGGAAGTGATTAACTTTAATGATATTGTTCAAATCATTGAAAACAAATGGAAAATATCACCAATAGAACCCAATTACACTGGTGAAGTCGCCAATCGATACAAGTACGATAACCACAAAGGTGAAATTGGTTTTATTACCTCAATATCTAAGCCTTTTTGTCGCACCTGCTCTCGTGCTCGACTCTCAGCAGATGGAAAATTATACACTTGTTTGTTTGCCCATCAAGAACACGACTTAATGCCCTTGATTCGCAGCAACAAAGATGAAGAACTCACTCAAATGATTGCATCCATTTGGCAAAACCGCGATGACAGGTATTCAGAAATCAGAAATCAGAATAACGACCAAAGCAAAGACAATAAAGAACGCATTGAAATGTACGTGATTGGAGGATAAACATGAATGATTTAACCCATATTGATCAACAGAACAACCCAACAATGGTCGATGTTAGTGCCAAAAAAATCACTAAAAGAACAGCAACGGCTACTTCAACAGTTATTTTCCCTGAAGAAGTTAAAAGCTATTTTCAAGGCAATGAATTAGTGACCAAAAAAGGTCCTGTCTACCACACCGCCATAATCGCTGGTGTAATGGCAGCCAAGAAAACACATGAGCTTATTCCTTTTTGCCACCCAATCGCCATAGAAAACTGCAAAATTAATATCATAACAAACCAGCAAGGCAATGCCGAAGTCACCTGCACCGTTAGTTTGCACCACAAAACTGGTGTAGAAATGGAAGCCCTGACAGGCGCATCGATTGCTGCCTTAACCATTTACGACATGTGCAAAGCCTTATCCCATAACATAGAGATAACAGCGACTAAATTAATTAAGAAAACTGGTGGAAAATCAGACATAAACTTATGAAAAATATAACAATTTTATTCTTCGGAAAACTCAAAGAAACGTGGGACACTGCTGAGCTTCAGCAAACAACACAAGCAAAAACCATTGAAGAACTCTACCTTGAGCTATTGAAACTATGCGATGAAGAACCACACAAAGCCAGTATAAAAGTGGCAATCAATGACGAATTTGTTGCATGGGATTCAGTTATCAGTGACCATGACACTATCGCCTTTTTACCACCTGCATCGGGAGGTTAATATGTTTGACATCAGTGAAGAAACAATCAACGAAGCCGAACTGCGCAAAAATGCCCGAGACCCATCTTGCGGAGGCTTTGTCTGTTTTGAAGGCTGGGTACGCGACCACAACCAAGGCAAAGACGTACAAAAACTCGCCTACGAAGCCTACCCAAAACTCGCCATCAAAGAAGGCAATAAAATCATCGATGAGGCCATGGAAAAATTCGCTATCAAAAAAGCCCTTTGTACCCACAGAGTAGGTTTACTTGAAATTGGCGATATGGCAGTATGGGTTGGCGTATCAGCCGCCCACCGCGATGCCGCTTTCAAAGCTTGCCGCTATATCTTGGATGAAGTCAAATCCCGCGTCCCCATCTGGAAAAACGAAACGTGGAAAGATGGTGAATCTGGTTGGGTAGAACAAGAATAAAACATGTTTCTTTTAGTTTCACATTAGCATTTTTGACAAATCACATAAATCATTTTAGTGAAAAGTCAAATAATTAGTTGAGAAATTAATTTTTATTTCAACTATAATATCACACCAGAAAAACAACAATAATACTCGATGAAAGTATTACCTAATCATCTTTATTTTTTACTAACAAATTCCTGGAGAATACAAGAGTGACAACAGTAGCATCTTTTAGTGTTGAATACATCCAATACTTATCACCCAATGGAACACTGACAGGAGAATCAATTCCTCCTATCGCAAAGGACTTTGAAACCATCAAATCATTATATAAAACTATGGTCATGACACGAGTGTTTGACGCCAAAGCCATTTCATTACAACGTACTGGAAAACTTGGTACTTATGCCTCATCTTTAGGACATGAAGCCGTTCATGTTGGCATTGGTTCAGCGATGAACTACGAAGATGTCTTTGCTCCATCTTACCGAGAGTATGGTGTTCAATTTGTCCGTGGCGTCAAAATGTCTGAAATCCTACTCTATTGGGGTGGCGATGAACGCGGCAGTAACTTTTCGGGTCCTGCTCATGATTTTGCTTGGTGTGTTCCAATTGCCACTCAAAACACTCATGCAGCAGGTGCCGCTCTTTCATTTAAACTGCGTAAACAACCACGCTGCACAGTTTCAGTTATTGGTGACGGTGGAAGTTCTAAAGGTGATTTTTTAGAAGCCATTAATGCAGCGAGTGCCTTTAAATTACCGATGGTATTTGTCATTATTAACAATGGCTGGGCAATTTCTGTTCCTCGTAAAAAACAATCCAGTGGCGAAACCCTAGCACAAAAAGGTATCGCAGGTGGTTTACCGAGTATACAAGTGGATGGCAATGACTTATTTGCTGTACATCATGAAATTAAAGAAGCCTTAAAAAGAGCACGCAATGGTGAAGGTGCAACTGTTATTGAAGCCATCACTTACCGATTAGGTGACCACACAACAGCAGATGATGCTAGTCGTTATCGCCCTGATGAAGAGGTGGAAAATGCTAAACGTTTTGAACCAATCTTACGTTTAAGACAATATCTTATGGATAACAATCAATGGAGTGTTCAACAAGAAAACAAATTAATGGAAGACTGTGCAATCCAAGTCGAAGCTGCTGTAAAAGAATACCAAAGTGCTTCAAAATTGCCAGTTACCGACATGTTTGATTACATGTTTGCAGAATTACCGCATGACTTGGCAGAACAACGTGCTTATGCGCTTGCTTTAGAAGAGGAGAATAATTAATGGCTAAATTAGCAATGGTAGAAGCCGTATCTTTGGCATTAAATTATGAATTAGAACACGATAAAGATGTCGTTGTTTTAGGTGAAGATGTTGGCATAAATGGCGGTGTTTTTAGAGCCACTTCTGGCTTAGCCCAGAGATTTGGAGAAGATCGTGTTATTGACACTCCTTTAGCTGAGGCGATGATAGCTGGTATGACTGTTGGCATGGCAACACAAGGCATGAAACCCGTAGCCGAAGCACAATTTATGGGGTTTATCTTTCCAATGTTTGAACATATTGTGTGTCATGCTGCCCGTATGCGCAACCGAACCCGTGGACGTTTAACCTGCCCAATGGTTATTCGAGCACCTTTTGGCGGTGGCATTCATGCACCAGAGCATCATTCTGAAAGTATTGAATCCATGTTTGCACACACACCAGGTATTCGTGTCGTCATTCCATCCTCTCCGTCTCGTGCTTATGGATTATTATTGGCAGCTATTCGAGACCCAGATCCAGTCTTGTTTTTAGAACCTAAACGCATTTATCGCTTAATCAAGGAAGAAGTGGTTGATGATGGTGAAGAATTACCGTTGGACATGTGTTTTGAATTACGAGAAGGCAAAGACATAACACTAGTCACTTGGGGTTCAATGGTAAAAGAAACCCTAGAAGCAGCTGACAAACTTGCAGAGCAAGGCATTTCAGCAGAAGTCATTGATGTTGCTACTGTTAGTCCAATTGACCACGAGACGATTGCAGAATCTGTCAAAAAGACTGGACGATGTGTTATCATTCAAGAAGCACCAAAACATTGTGGGGTTGCATCAGAAATTGCAGCCACGCTGGCAGAGAACAGCTTGTATTCACTCATAGCTCCTGTAAAACGGGTTGCTGGTTATGATGTTGTTATGCCACTATTTAAATTAGAAAAGAAATACATGCCTACGGTAGGTCGAATACTCAAGGCAGTTGATGAAGTGATGGAGGTATCATGAAAATATTTAACTTACCCGATTTAGGTGAAGGCTTGCCAGATGCAGAAATTGTCGAATGGCATGTAAAAGAAGGCGATGTTGTCAAAGAAGATCAAGCAATGGTTTCAATGGAAACAGCCAAAGCTGTTGTTGATGTACCCTGTCCTTTTTCAGGAGTTGTAACAAAATTACACGGTCAACCAGGTGACGTTATTGACACTGGAGCTGTTTTGGTTGAATTTGATGGTGAAGATCAAGCAACACAACCTAAAAATACAAGCAGCGATTCCCCTGCACAATTGCAAAATGATATTGAAGATTTAATTGATGAATTAGACAATACTATTCCTACTACAGGAATGCCAGAACAACACTACCCTCCTTCAAAAGCTGAATTAGCAAACAATGATGACAGCGGAACCGTTGTAGGTGAAATGGAATCCAGCAACAAAGTCGTTAGTGATATTGCTAATATTGGTAATATAAAAATTGCCCCTGCGGTAAAGGCATTAGCCAAAAAACTAAAAGTTGATTTAAATGATGTGGTTGCAACAGGCGCTGGCGGAGTTATTCGTCCAAGTGATATTAAATTAGCTCATCAAATGAAGTCACAGTCAGCACAAACTGCGGTTACAACCCAAGCAACTCACACATCAGAACCAAAACAGACACAAGTGGTACAACCCAGTGTAGTTGTACACAAACCCAAAACTCCAGACCCTGTGGCTCCTCAAGCGGTAACAGATGAATGGCAACAAGTCAAAGGTACACGTCGTGCTATGGCTCGAATTATGGCTGATGCCCATGCTAAAATTGTTCCAACCACAATAATGGATGATGCCGATATTCATAAGTGGCAAGCTGGTGAAGATATCACGGCTCGATTGATTCGTTCATTAGTCAAAGGTGTGAAAGCAGAACCTGCTTTAAATGCATGGTTTGATGGAGATAAATTAGCAAAACGCAATATTTCACACGTCGATGTTGGTATAGCTGTTGATACACCTGATGGATTATTTGTTCCAACCATGCGCAATTGTGAAGAACGTGATGCTGTAAAAGTTCGAGAGGGAATGAATATCATCAAAGAACAAATAAAATCTCGCAGCATCCCACCAGAAGATATGAAAGATTTCACCATTATGTTATCCAACTTTGGCGTATTTGCTGGACGCTACGCGACTCCAGTAATCACACCACCATGTGTGGCTATTATGGCAGCTGGCAAACTACTTAATGAGGTTGTACCTGTCCTTGGAGGGTTTGAAGTGCATCGTATGATTCCATTATCTTTAACCTTTGATCATCGCGCAGTAACTGGTGGAGAAGCCGCTCGATTTTTAGCTGCTGTAATAAAAGACTTGAATAAAAGCAGATAACCCATAAATACATGTGTGTTGATTAATTTCATCACACAACACTTATTAAACAGAGAAAAATAACCAATGAAAATTCAAAACGATCACGTTGCCAGCATTAAATATGTTTTAACAGACAACGACAATAACATCATCGACAAATCTGAAGATGGTAAATTTAGCTTTTTAATTGGAAAAGGCAATATCATACCCGGGCTAGAAAATGCATTAATCGATAAACAGCAAGGTGATGTTTTTGACGTGCAAATAGAACCAAAAGATGCTTATGGTGAATACAATGAAGCCCTAATTCATAAAGTGCCACGCACACAATTCCCACCAGACATGGATATTGAAGCAGGTATGCAATTCCAAGGGCAAACACCTGATGGTCAAATGACGGTAGTAAAAGTCAAAGAAGTTGTCGGAGATGATGTGATGGTTGATAACAATCACCCATTAGCAGGCGTACAGTTAAACTTTGCTGTCGAAGTCACCGGTGTTCGCGAAGCTTCTAAAACAGAACTTGAACATGGACACGTTCATGATGGTAATGAACACCATGGTTAAGCCTTTAATCAATTAAAGTTCCAAACCCAAAACCCCTAATAAGTTAGGGGTTTTTTATTGCCTAATTATTTAATAGCTGGTTGCACTCTCCATATAACGAGTGATGCTTATACACATTTTTAAACATACCGTCCATAAAAGTGTGTCCCTAGGTGTAAGTACCTAAAGTTGAGTTACAATGTTTTTGCCGAACATAAACTTAACAAGAGATACTTACAATGAATGAATTTAAATTAAACAAGCCCCAATTA
>JALWML010000589.1 GCA_027083915.1 Lysobacterales bacterium
TGGCAATGCTAATTTAGAGTATGTTTCTCAGATTATTACCAAGCGTTCAGGGTTGCGACCACATCTGATAATGGCAGACTTTGGGAAAGTTACAAGGAGCATTAAATACCATTATTTCTTTAGTAATTATCCCATAGAGAATTTAGTTCAGAAAGAAATTAATTTATTAAAGAATGATATCGATCAAGTACATAATCCTGAAATTTTATTGGATTATTTACTGCACTTGGCTGTTAAACACCGTGCAACGGATATCCATATTCAACCTGATAATAACAGTGCACATATTTCTTTTCGAATCGATGGTGTTTTACAACCTATTATTGGTATGTCTAAAGCGGTAGTGCGGTTGATATCAAGCATTAAAATGCGCTCAAAAATGGACATAACAGAACAAAGATTGCCTCAAGATGGTAGCTTTGGAACAGAAGTTATTGAAACACCATATGATGTTCGTGTATCGACTCTATCAACGGAGTTTGGTGAAAATGTTGTGCTAAGACTTTTACCTGGAGGAATCTTGGTTCGTGATTTGAGCCAATTGGGCTTTTTGTCTGAAGACATCAATATTATGAAAAAAATGTTCTCACAACCAGCGGGAATTGTCTTGTTAACGGGTCCAACTGGTAGTGGTAAAACCACTACATTACATGCTGGTTTACGAGCCCATGGATTAAGTGGAAAAAATATCTTAACCATTGAAGATCCAATAGAGTATAAATTGCCAGTCATTTGTCAAACGCAAGTCAATAGAAAAGCAAACTACACTTTTGAAACTGCTATTTCACATTTTTTAAGGCATGATCCTGATGTGATGTTAATTGGTGAAATTAGAGATAAGGAAACGGCATCAGCGGCGATGACAGCAGCAGAAACAGGTCACCTAGTTTTATCTACCTTGCATGTAAACAGTGCCATTGGCGTCATTCCTCGCTTAAAAGCACTGGGAATACATTCCCAAATTATAGCCGATAGTTTGGTTGGAGTTGTGAGCCAAAGATTATTACGCAAATTATGCCAACAGTGCTGTGAGGTATATATTCCTTCGGCTGAAGAGTGGTCAGTAGTGAGTGATGAAAAAGAAGTCAAGCAGTTAAAAAGAGCCAAAGGATGTTCACAATGTTCCGATAGTGGTTATTTAGGCCGGACGCCAATTTATGAGTTGTTACCCATTGGAAAATCATTAACTGATGCCATTGCAAATGATTCTTCTAGAAAACAAATTGCAGATATTGTTGAAACAAAAAAGCTATTGAATTTAAGGAATATGGCAAAGGGTCGAGTGTTAAATGGTGAAACTTCGGTGGATGAATTTATGAGAATTATTGGTTCGGAGCTTGATTAAATGCGCTGTTATTACCACAAATTATTACTGCAGTCAGGAAAAACCCAAAGAGGGGTTTCCAAGTTGTTGATGGAGAATGAACGCTCAGCACAAATATATTTAGAAAAACGAAAAGATGCAATTATTTTAAATCTATTTATGTTGCCTAATTGGTTTATTTATATTTATGACTTTTGGAATCGAATGCTTGGCAATTATATTTCTAAGGCTTCTTTGGCAGAGTTTTTCCATAATATTGCTGTCATGTTGAAGGCTGGCGTTCCAATATTTACCGCCATGGAAGAAATGTCAACAGATGATTCTGAGCCAAGAATTAAGGAACTAGCAGAGAATCTACTGGAATCTATGCGTTCAGGTCTGACTTTTGCCCAGAGTTTAGATAAGCATGCTGATATCATTCCCAAAACGGTGCGCCATCTAGCCCTTATTGGCGAAAAGTCAGGCAACCAAGATCGCACATTAAATGATGCAGCATTACATATGAATAGAATAGTGAGTATTTCGCGAGATACTAAACGTGCAATGATTTATCCAGCTTTTGTTTTCACCAGTATAATTGGTGCAACAATATTTTGGTTGTATTATGTTGTACCAAATATTGCAGATTTATTTAAGCACATGCAAGTTGACTTGCCTTCGATTACTAAGATGACGATAGCATTTTCTAATCATATCCATGATTATTTTTTACTGTATATCGTACTGTTTTTTCTGTTTATTGTTTTCTTAATTGCACTTTACCGTTACCACCAACCTTTTCGATATAGGGTGCATAAGTTACTCTTTAGACTTCCAGTTTCACGTACTATTGTTAAGTCATCAGGTTTGGCTTTTATAACCGAATACTTAAGTTTATTAATTTCATCTGGTGTCGAAATAATTACCAGTCTTGATATTATTGAGTCATCAATAACCAATGAAGTTTATAAAGAAAAGATAGCCAAAGTAAAAGAAGGCGTTAGTAGAGGTAATACATTAACCGATGAATTACGTGCTGCAGATGTGTTTCCAAGTTTTGTTTTGCGATTAACAAGTATTGGTGAGCAAACAGGAACATTGGATAAGCAATTAAGCTACCTAGCAGAAGAATACCGTAAACGATTTGAACATACGGTCGCATCGATTAATGAAATTATTCAGCCATTAGTCATTATATTTGCAGGCTTAATGTTCATCTTAATGATTGTCGCCTTGTTCTTACCTGTTTATAAGTTGATTGGTCAAGTCGGAATCTTAGGGGGTAAATAAAAGTGTATATTAATCGTCATAATAAAGTCGTTCGACAGTATGGTTTTAGTTTATGGGAACTCTCTTTGGTCATGTTAATTATGATTGGATTGTTTGTGGCGTTAGTAAATATAATGCCTTATATTGTTAAGCGAGATAATGTCGCATTTGACAATACAATCTTGGTAAAAGTTGATGAACAGATACTTGGTTTTATAGCGACCTATAATCGCCTGCCATACCCCGATAGTAACTCGGATGGTTTGGAGGATGCCTCAGCAAACAGTGGAACATTGCCCTATAAAACATTAGGATTAAATGAAGACTATGCTGGGGTAGGCTCTATTCCCTTAGTTTACGCTGTTTATCGCAATTCATCTGCAAATGCAGATCTTGCCAATATTACAAATATATTTAACCCAACTGACTCACACGGGACAACAACAACTTTTAATCACACCAATGGATTAGATTTCTGTACGTCATTAGCTAATGGAGCCTCTGCTGCTTTTTCTGCTTCCTTTGCTCATATTGTTTTGCCATCTGGGGTGAAAAAATCAATTCCTTATATTATTGTGAGTGCAGGACTGGCAGATAAAGATGGTAACCTAAATCCTTTTGATGGGAGGAATGCCAGTGTTGCATTGGATTTTGAATCAGTCAACAAGATTCAAAATGGCAGTTATGATGATATTGTTTTATCTAAAACATTTGAAGAGCTTGCTCAATCATTAAATTGTGATACAGCAATAAACTCCCTTAACTTATTAGCGGATGCCAAAGCCACCCACGAAGAAAATGTAGAACAAGCAGATAGTCTAAAAGGTGACGTAGAATTATCCATAATTATCACGGTTATGCAAACAGCAGTGGGGGTAGCAAATACCGCAATAGCGGTCTATAATTTAGGCTTGGCAGCAGCGTTAGTGGGCGTAGCATCGGTATCATTGGCATCGGCTGTTGCCACATGCATTGCATCATTAGGTACTGCCTGTGCATTGGTTGGGGTTGCAATTGCGGGTTTAGCTGCAGCAATTGCTGCGGTAGTTGCTGCTGGTGTTTCTGTTGGTTTAAATATAGCAGCACTAGTAGCCCAAACAACGGCAATAGTTAAAACGATAGATGTTGCCAATAGAGCTGGTTCTACAATAACACCGCCGAATCCAAATAGTGTTACTGACCCAAATACTGGGGTAGTTACTTCCAATTCAGACTTGGCAGCTCAAGCCCGAGCAACGGCAGAAATGTTGAAAAAAGATGCCGCTGAAAAAGTCATCGCTGCTCGTTCCAGTATTAATGATGCTAGATCACTTTCCCTCTCGATTAGAAATAGATTTTCTACCTTGAAGAGTGAAACACAAGATTTAGTCAACACAAATACTGATGTAGGAGATGCTCTGTTTACATCGTTTACAAACTCTGCTAATAATCAAGCCCAATCAAATTTGAATCAGTCCAATACTGCCATTGTTGGCTTAAATAATGCTTTAGGTGATGCTAATAATGCGGTAGCAGCAGTGGGTGCAGCGGTGTCAACTGTTGACCCTAATAATCCGCTTGGTCCACCAATTATTTCTTATCCTAATGCTGATTTTCCGTTAGCACGTACGCATTTACAATTAGCCGAGCCTGATACAACAGCAGCGGGAACAGAATTTACTAACTTAAATAACAGTTATCTATCGACTAGGAGTTTTGCTGTTAATGCCAAAAACCGCATTATTACGATACGTAACGCTTTGCCTCCATTGCCAGGAAATGCGACAGTAGCACAAATTAATGCAAGAAATGCTTATCTGGCTATACTTAATAATGCTGAGTCAAAAGCCAATACTGTCATCGGTCGTATAGATGAAATATTTACAAATCCTTTTGATCCTTACTTTGGAGATAATATATTTAATACATGGATTGGGATAGAGTTAGGGCGGATAAATGCAGCACAAGGACAGACCACAGAGGCATTGGAAACAATAACAGGAGCATTAGATGCAGAGGCTACTGCCACTGAATTAGAAAATGCTGGGGGTAATAATCCGCCACCTTCAACAAATGTTTTAAACTTATCAACTGGAGTAGATGATATATTAAAAGCGGCAGATGAAAAAGGGGTGCAAAGATAATGAAAAGACAGTATCTTAACGGTTATTCTTTGGTTGAAATGTCATTGGTTCTGGTGATTATTGGTATTATTGGATTTTTTAGTATCAGGTTTCTTTCGCAAATTGGATCACAAACACTTAATCAACAATTTAAAAATGACTTAGAAAGAGCCGATGAAGCTCTCATAGGGTTTGTGTTAGCCAACAGTCGATTGCCTTGCCCGGATACCAATAATGATGGAAACGAAAATTGTGCCAGTACTAATAAACACGGTTTTTTACCTGTGAATACTCTGGGTATTGAAACCAGTAGTCAAAGCAAAAAAGGCATGCCCATACGTTATGGTGTTTTTAGGAAAGCAAATGCAGTGGCTAAAAATGATACTGATTTAGCTCAACTTAAAGACCGTTATGAGCCATTATTGCCGAACGCAGAGACATCCAATCAATTAGGTGGTTTAGATTTCTGTTTAGCATTAAAAAATGCCAGTCTTGGAGCTGCCGACAATACACAAGTTAATGTAGGCATTACAACAGTTAATATGGCTTATGTTTTGGCAGATGCTGGTTTAATAGATGCCAATAACGATGGCAATTTGTTTGATGGTGTTAATGCAACAGGGGTTAAATTTGAGCAACCTCACACGTCACATAAAAACAATTACGATGACAATGTTGTGGCAGTTAGTTTTAATGAATTATCTGGTCAGTTGAATTGCCCCAAAGTTTTGTCACAGACAAATGGTGCAGCAAGAGCCAGTTTTGCTGCCTATGATATGTGGTTGTTAGCAACCCAATATAAAGAATTTAGGGATTTTAATGTTGCCTATCTTAGGAGCATAGTAAAAGTGGCAGAAAGCACTCGCGACTTAGCATTAGCTGGTGTTGCACTGGCTCTATTATCGACTGCCATTGCAGGAGTAGATGTGGCAATGGATTTTACAGGAGCCAGTGCACTTGGAATTACTCTGGCTTTCATAGCAACTGCTGATGCAGCGAAAGCACTAGATGATGCAGAAGAAGGTCTCGATGCTGCTGAAGATGCAGTAGTTGCCGCAATTGAACAACAAAACCAAGCCATTGCCTCACTTGCACGAGCACTGGCATTTAAAGATGCTAAGTTGGCAGAAGTTAAAAGTTTAGATCAAAGAGGGTTGATTCGATGAGAAAATTAAAGGGTTATTCATTGATAGAGCTAACAATGGTGCTATTGATTTTAGGTGTTATTATTTCTTTGCTTTATACTTACTATCCTCGAGCTCAAATGGTAAAAAAACAATATGTTAAGGCATTTAATACTGAAAATGTTGATAATGCGATCACCGGTTTTATTTATTCCCATGGGCGCATGCCTTATCCTGACACAAATGGCAGTGGTCTGGAAAATATAGGAGCAACAAGAGGTACAATACCTCATAAGACCTTAGGTATGGCAGAAAAACCAGTCAATGAATTTAATATTCCTTTGGTGTACTCAATCTTTAGAAAGCCCAATGCAGATAACCAGCTCGATGCAGATTTGGCAATTAACAAAGACAGACTGTATGCCTTATTGCCTTCCGGAACAAGAGCCGCTGCATTAACACCTTTGAACCAAAGCAATACAATCGATTTTTGTTTTGCATTAAAAACAGCGGCAAATATTGCAGCCAATGATGCCAGTGCATTATTTGTTTCTAAGCCAACTTATAAACGAAATGTGGCTTATGTATTAGTTGATGTTGGTGCTGTTGATGCCGATGGAGATGGTAATTTATTAGACGGCTTGAATACAACAGGTATCAATTTTGAGGCACCAACTAAAGCACAATCTTTAACCTACGATGATCAAGTTAATTCAAAGGACTTTTCTGAATTATTTGGTGCACTAGCTTGTGGCTCTGTCATTTCGGCAGCCTTGCACGCTCATGATAATGCTGTTTTGGCAGCAGATATGATGCACACATCCTTTGTCGATTATAGTAAATTACTGGCATTATCAAGAGATATTGCAGATATTGGGGTGTTACTATCAATTGCTGCTACACTTCAAGCCGTTGCAGGGATTGCTGATTCTACATCAGCAGGAGCGACAGCTTTGGCAGAAACATTGATTCCACCACCTGCTGTATTTCAGGCTCAAGGTGGTTTAGCGCTTGGCTTGATTGCTGCATCTGCTGTAGTTGCAACAGCATCAACGGCAGCGGCAGTTGTAGCTCAGATCTCAGCTGATGATGCGTTACAAGCTGTAATTGATGCTCAATCTTGTTTTGATAACGGTACAGGTCCTATTTGTACAAACGGACAAACAGGGAACTTTGTATCAAAATTAGCCACATTAACCACAACAATACGGGCAAATGCTATTGCCGCAGATAGTGCAGGATTATAGAGAAATGAAAAATCAAAAAATTACACAAAATGCTCAAGGCTTTACCTTAATAGAGATGTCAATTGTTCTTATTGTTATTGGAATTATTCTCGGTGCCGTATCAATTGGCAAAGATTTGCAAAGAAATGCAGTTTATCAAAAAATTAGTCAATCCTTTGTCCAAGGTTGGGCATTGGCGTACCAAAGTCATTTTGATCGTGTTAATTTAGTGGTTGCTGATAACCCTCTAGCACCAACTTTAATGGTCAATTCAAATGCAGGTGAAGTCTGTGGAGTAACTCTACAAGCTGCAATGGATGCAGCAGGTGTTGAAATGCCACCAGGTCGAGCAGAAGGTTCAGAAGAGAAATACGTTTATCTTGATACAAATGGCAACCCACAACAAACTGAAATATGCTTTGATAACATTCCTTGGTCAGTTGATGGATTAAATCCAGGAACCTATATGTTGCGTAATAAAAATGTAATGGTTATCAAGGGAATTACACCAGATTTGGCTCGTCTATTGGATAATTCAGTTGATGGTATTGCAGATGCGCGATTTGGACACTTTCGGGAATCCCAATACGCAAACAATACATCATCAATACAAAGACAATGGAGCAAAACGAATACACAAAATTTTGCCAATGCAAATATCAATCAAGATGAATCACAGGTCGCAATTTTAACAGCTTACTACTTAATGCCAGAATAAAATAAAGCCTTATAAAAACCCTCCACAAAAAAACCACAAAAACATTTTTTGTGGTTGATTTGGGATGTAAGAGAAGTGCTAATATCTCTTGGAATAATTTTAAATGTATTTAACTTCAGTAATGTAATAAGTTTTAGTGCCTCCTGGTGTTTGCACTTCTACTTCATCATCCAGTTCTTTTCCGATTAATGCGCGTGCAATCGGTGAGGAAATTGAAATCTGCCCTTGGTCAATATCAGCTTCGACATCACCAACAATCTGATAAGTGACTTCGTTTTCATCATCATCTTCAAGTGTAACTGTTGCACCAAACACCACTTTATCACCAACATTGAGACTGTGAATGTCGATTATCTGAGCATTTGAGATTGTCCCTTCGAGGTATTTAATACGTGCTTCATTCATGCCATGCTCTTCTCTCGCAGCATGATACTCAGCATTTTCTTTTAAGTCGCCGTGGGCACGTGCCTCCGCAACGGCTTCAATAATACGTGGTCTTTCGACTGTTTTTAGTCTTTTTAGTTCTTCTTTTAAACGTTCTGCACCAGTTGCAGTTAATGGAGCTAATGCCATTTTTTTACCCTCTTATCCTTCATTTTATTCGCTTAAGTCGTGTAATTCATCAAGCGAATAAATTTCTTGTTTATTTAAATATTTATACGCTTCTAAAGTAGCTGCAGCACCATAAATGGTGGTGGAATAATTTATATTTTGTTGCAGAGCTTCGCGACGTATAGAATAGGAATCCGATATGGCTCCAGAGCCTTCGGTTGTGTTAATGATGAATTCTATTTCTTTTGACTTAATCTTGTCAACTATATGAGGTCTACCTTCCAAAACTTTATTCACTCTTTCGCAATACAGGCCATTATCACGTAAAAGTTGGCATGTTCCTCCAGTTGCAACTAACTCAAATCCCATGTCTTGTAGTTTTTTTGCAAGCGGTATAACTTGTTGTTTATCCGCTTCACGCACGGATATAAAAGCCGTTCCTTGTAAGGGCATAGCAGTATCACTGGCTTGTTTGGAACGAGCCACAGCTGCACCGAATGTTTTGCCAATACCCATAACCTCACCTGTGGAACGCATTTCAGGCCCGAGAATTGGGTCAACGCCAGGGAATTTTAAAAAAGGGAAAACGGGTTCTTTAATGGAATAATGGTTAAGTTTTAAGCGTTGTTTGACATTTTGTTGTTTAAGTGAAATTCCAGCCATGCAACGAGCGGCAATTTTCGCTAATGGCAACCCGCTTGCCTTTGAAACAAATGGAACGGTTCGCGAGGCTCTCGGATTGACTTCTAAAATATAAATATCATCGCCTTGAATGGCAAATTGGGTGTTCATTAAACCGATTACGCCCAATTCTTTCGCCATCAAGCCCGATTGTCTGCCTAATTCTATTTGCACTTCACCCGATAATGAAAATGGTGGAATACAACAGGATGAATCGCCCGAATGCACACCAGCTTGTTCGATATGTTCCATAATGCCACCAATCATGACATCGTTTCCATCACAAATAATATCCACATCAATTTCTGTGGCGTGGTCTAAAAATCTATCCAATAAAATAGGGGAATCATTGGAAATTTTCACCGCTTCTTTCATGTAACGATTCAGTTCGTTATCATTATGAACGATTTCCATTGCACGACCACCAAGCACAAACGATGGGCGAACAACCAAAGGGTAGCCGACTTGATTGGCGAGTTCTACCGCTTCTTCGACATTTTTGGCAATGCGATTAGGTGGTTGCTTAAGTTCTAACTTATCCAACATGGCTTTAAACAACTCACGGTCTTCTGCCATGTCGATACATTCAGGCTGTGAACCAATTATTGGCACACCAGCGGCTTTTAAACCATTGGCTAAATTTAACGGCGTTTGTCCGCCGTATTGCACAATAACGCCGTGCGGTTTTTCTATATTGACGATTTCCAGCACATCTTCGTGCGTTAAAGGTTCAAAATAGAGCCGATTGGCGGTATCGTAATCGGTGGAAACGGTTTCTGGATTGCAGTTGACCATAATGGTTTCAAAACCATCTTCTTTAAGCGCCAAAGCGGCATGAACACAGCAATAATCAAATTCAATGC
>JALWML010000590.1 GCA_027083915.1 Lysobacterales bacterium
AAAATAGACAAGGCACAAAAAAGCCCATCAGAAGATGGGCTTTTTTTATACCTGTAAATTTGATGAACTGTTATTTAAAATCCTGCAGTCATAAACTCGACTGTGGCTTTGACTTGTTCGTCGGATAAATCAGCACGTCCACCACGAGGAGGCATAGCGCCTTTGCCGTTGATAGCACTTGTTACTAACGCATCAATTCCACCAGCCATTCTGTCAGTCCATGCAGCGGCTTCAAGTTTTGGAGCTCCTGCTGCTCCTGACGAGTGGCAAGCCGTACAAACGTTGTCGTATATTTTCTTGCCATCAAGTGAACCGTCAAATGCGGCTGTTGGTGCTTTTTCTTCTTCGACTTGGGCAACGATAACATCACCAGTGTTGACTTTTGCAACAGGTTCTAATGTTTTGGCAATAGCACTTCGGTCTTTTTCCATCTCTTTATCGCCGAGAATATCCTCATGCATAACATAACCCGTAATAGCCAATACGATAGTTAATAAAACTAGAAAACCTAATAACATGGAAAAATTTCTAAAAAATATAGAATCTTGATCTTTCATTTACCCGCCCTTTGTTTGTGTAAAAATTTATAAGTTGTGTATTATAATGTTAAATCTTGATAATTCTCAACTTTTTAATAAGTAATGCCAAGAAAAGCATATTGATGAGTTAGTTTTGGTAGTTTTTTTGCATGGCATCGATAGTTGATAAAATTTTATTCTTTAAAGATTCTGGACTCAATACTGTAATGCTTTCTCCATAACGTAAAATATCCATAACCAATTCTGTGTCATGACCAAATGGCACTTCTAAAAAGATAGAGCCATCATTTAAGAAACTCATTTTTTGATCAGAATGCCATTGCTCTTTTGCGACCCATTTGCTTACTTTTGGAGAAATTTTTAAGCGAGCAGTCTGTGTTGCTTCACCAGAAAAAATACCGTAGGAACCACTAAAATGTTCCTTGAGTAATTCTTTGCCGATAGTCTTGCATTTTTCGTCCAATTGTTGGCACGATTTAATTTGTTCCAACGCAAAACTGCGAATGCCTTGACGCAAATGGCACCAAGAGTCTAGATACCAGGCATTTTTATAGTTGGTGAGTTTTAATGGAGAAATCACGCGGGTACTGGTTTGGTTGGTGGAGCGTGCTTCGTATTCAAGCTCAAGTCTTTTACCTTCTTGTAAAGCGGTAAATACGGATGAAAACACTTTTTTGTCAGCTTTTCGAAACAGGGCATAAATTATCTGGATATTGCGTTTGTCCGTGATGCCATGTTCTTTAAGCAATGAGCTAATATTATCCAATAATCGCGATAAAGGTTCTTTAAGCAAACCTTTTTGAATATCTTCAAGTAAGTGAGATGCCATCAACAGCGCTTCTATTTCATCTGATTGCAAACGTAAACCGGGTAATTCAAACACGCCTTTAGAAGCATAGTAAATACCATTTGTCGCATCATCGGTTTCAATCGGAGCACCATAACCATCACGTAAATCCGCAATCATTCGGTAAGCTGTAGCTGTCGAGCATTCCAAACGTTCTTTAATGCTATCAATGCTAATGGGATATTTTGCAGCCTTTAGCATTTGATCAAGGGTGTATATTCGGTCTTGTTTTTTCATACCGAGATTTTAACACATAAATTCAGTAGTGGAGACCATTGTAAGTTTCTTAATTTTTTATATTGTTAGTCATACTCGAGTAAAGTTCTGTAATCTGTTTGTGGTTAATCGTTGGTTGTTTAACTCAAAAGCACTTTCAGTAAAAAACACATGCTCTTTACAATCCGCTCCTGCTAAAGAATAATCTGATTGCCTGGCTAAAAAATTTATAAATTCTTTTGAGGAGTTAAATTTTTCTAAAGCACTAGAAACTCCATCATAAACGCTGACTAACTGGTAATTACCATCTGAAAAAATCAAACCATGACCACAATAATCACGGTGCGAATAGAATAATGCATCTCCCTTTTTAAGTTTATCGGCAACTTTTTTGGCAAGTTCACGACCAACTTCTTCATGGCTTAAAGCTTCGATAACCTCAGGAGTTGACCACTTAGGAGTATTGGGCTTTAACAAGGATAGAAATTTTTTAAGCATAGGCAAAGTTAAAAGTATACAGGCTAACTAGGATATAAACAATCAAAAGAATTTGAGCAAAAAAGCCATACTTTTTTTTGAAAATACAAACTGTCCCAGCAAAACACATAAGTCCACCAATACCAGCCCCAAATAATGCGGCCATTAAAACAAAACCGTGAG